>NZ_CALAYQ010000166.1:0-3625 GCF_937894855.1 uncultured Zoogloea sp. | reverse complement strand
CGATCAGCCCTTGCGAGGCCGGCACCAGCACGAACTGCCCCAGCCCGCCGATGGCGCCGGTCACGCCCAGCGCCCAGCTGCGCCGCTCGGCCGGCATCAGGCGGCTGATCGCCCCATACACCACCCCGAAGGCGGTGCCCGACAGCGCCACGCCCACCACCAGCCCGGCCGACAGGGTGAAGGCGGCGGGGCTTCCGGCCTGGGACATCGTCAGCAGGCCCGCCCCGTAGCACAGCAGCCCGCCGGCCAGCACCCGGCGCGAGCCGAAGCGGTCGGCGATCATCCCGGTGAAGGGCTGGGCGATGCCCCAGATGAGGTTCTGCAGCGCGATGGCGAAGCCGAAGGCCTCCCGCGACCAGCCTTGGTCGAGGATGATCGGCAGCTGGAAGATGCCCTGGGCGTGCCGCACGCCGAGGCCCATCCCCATGATGAGGCCGCCGGCGACGACGATGAGCCAGGGGTTGGCGAGCCACGCGGGCCCGGGCTTGGAGTGATCGGTCATGGTGCTTGCTCGCATTCCGTTGGTGAATCCACAATGGCGTGGGCCTCACGCCATGCCTTGATTAAAGCGGGGCTGGGCCGGCGGCTCAAACGAGTTTTTCGATCAACTGGGATGAGGAATCGGAATGTCAGCACCGCTTGTTCGGTTGCCCTCGCTGGATCTCGTCCGCGGCTTCGTGGCGGTGGGGCGGCGGATGAGCATCACCCTCGCGGCCCAGGATCTGTGCCTCACCCAGTCGGCGGTGAGCCGGCAGATCCACGCGCTGGAAGACGCGCTGGGCATCAAGCTGCTGGTGCGCGGGCACCGCTCCATCGCCTTCACGCCGGAGGGCGAGCGCCTCTTCCGCAGCGCCGACAGCGCCGTGCAGCAGCTGCAGGACGTGGTGGGCGAGCTGAAAGGCCCCACCGGCCGGCGCATGGTGACGATCACCTCCACCATGGGCCTCACCGGGCTGTGGCTGATGCCGCGGCTGGGCAACTTCCTGCAGCGCCACCCGGAGATCGAAGTGCGGGTGTCGGCCAACAGCCGGGCGGTGGACCTGAAGGCCGAGGGCATCGACCTGGCGATCCGCTACGGCGCGCCGGGTGCCATGCCGGAAGGCGCCGAGCTGCTGCTGAAGGAAACCATCGTGCCGGTGGCGCACCCGTCGCTGGGCCTCACCGCACTGGATTCGCCCGAGGTGCTGGCCGGGCAGGTGCTGCTGGAGTTCGACGGCCCCTTCCGCCCCTGGCTGCAGTGGAGCGAATGGCTGGCGCGTTTCGGCTGGGAGGGCGCCAAGCCCCGGGGCGTGCTGCGCTTCAACGTGTATGACCAGCTGGTCCACGCCGCGGTGGCCGGTCAGGGCATCGCGCTGGGGCGCCTGCCCCTGGTGTCGCCGATGCTGGCCGACGGCCGGTTGGTGCGGCTGGCCATCCCCCGCCCGGGCCCGCACCCGGAGCACGCCTTCTGGTTGCTGCACGCCGAGGCGCCGCTGCGGCCCGAGGTGGCGGCGGTGGTGGCGTGGGTGCGGGAGGAGGCAGCGGGGGGTAGTGGGAAGTAGGAAGTAGGTAGTGGGCGCGGCCCCTACTCCCCAGTACCCATTACCCATTACCCACTCCCCATTCACCCACTACCTGCCCTTTGGGCGCGGGCGGCAGGCGGCCGTGGCGGAGCCATTCGAGGGGGATCTTCCACAGGTCGTGCTCGAAGCGGCTATGGAAGAACGCGAAGTGACCGATGGCCGTCTGGCCGATGGCGTCCGGGCGCAGGTGCAGGTGGGTGCGCGGGCTGTTCTGGTAATAGCCGAGCAGGCGCTGGATGGCCGAGGTGGTGCCGAACTCGTCGTCGGACACGCTCACGGCGAGGGTCTCGGCGCGCACGGCGGCGAAGCGGCGGACGAGCTCGTCGCGCTCGGCGTCGGGCAGCACGCGGGCGCCGCCGCGGCGCCAGATGTCCTCGAAGCGCGGATGGCGGGCGGTCCAGTCGCGCACCACGCCCTTAGGGGTGTCCTCCAGCCAGCCCAGCCGGCCGCCGGGAAAGTAGCCGAGGACGGCGGTGAGGGCCGGCATCACCACGTGCCACTTGAAGAGCAGCCCGGCCCGGCGGGTGGGGGCGTAGTCGCGCCAGTAGGCGTACTGGGCGCCCATGCTGAACACCCGCGACACCCGGTGGCTGGATTCGGCTAGCCCGATCAGGAAACCGCCGACGCTGTGGGCCACCACCTGCACCGGCTGGCCGGGAAACTGCGCGAAGGCGTATTGCAGCGCGGCTTCAAAATCGAGCCGGCCCCAGTCGATCCAGCCGGCCTCGAAGTGGCGCATCCGCGCCGGACGGGATTCGCCGATGCCCCGGTAGTCGTAGCTCACCACGTCGAAGCCGTGGCGGTGCATGAAGGCCGCAAAGCGCGCGTAGTAGCGGCAGCGCACCGAGGTGGCCGGGTTGATGATGACCACCGGGCGGCGGGCGTCGGCCTCCAGGTGGCGCCAGCAGAAGCCCTTGAGCGTGTAGCCGTCGCTGGCAGTGAAGGAGATCGGCTGGGCCAGTGGCGTGTTCGGGTCCATGGGGTTGCCCTGGGGCGTTGATTCGATGGAAGAAATGGTAGGGGCAGGCCCCGGCGGCTTCAAACGATTCGTCGGCATGCTTTGCATGCGGTGGACGAATGCCGGCGGCGGCCTTTGCAAGCCCGGGGCTGGCTTGTAAAAATGCGCTCCGTCGATGAGTCGTTGAAGGAGGATGAACATGCATTCCCTGATTGCCGAACTGCAGCGCCTGTTTGGCCGCCCGGGGCAGGACCTGCCCGACCCGCTGCCCGAGGCGGGCTTCGCCCTCGATCTGGTGAGCCCGGACGCGCGGGTGTGGACGATGGTGATCGGCATCGCCCCGGCGGCGGGCTGGGCGCCGGTGGCGGCCCTGTGCGAAGGCGTGGTGAATGAGCTGGGCCTGCCCGCGCCGGCGGTGTCGGTGGCGGGCAGCGCGGGCTTCCGGGTGTGGTTCTCGCTGGCCGATCCGGTGCCGCTGGAGCGGGCCGAGGCTTTCCTCGCCGGCCTGCAGGCGCGCTTCTTGGCCGAGGTGCCGGCGGCACTGGTGAGCCTGCTGCCGTCCGCCACGGCGCGGCTGGTGCCCCTCGCCCCGGCCCAGGCGGCGGGCGACGGCCGCTGGACGGCCTTCATCGATCCGGCCATGGGCTGCATGTTCGCCGACGAGACCTGGCTCGACATGGCGCCCAGCCCGGAGCGCCAGGCCGATCTGCTGGCCGGCTTCAAGTCGATCGGCGCGGCGGATTTCGGGCGGGCGATGACGGTGCTCGAACCCGGCGGCCCCGTGGTGCCTGCCCCGATCGGCCCGGTGGCTGGGCTGGTGATGGAACCACCCGCCGTGCCCGGTTCGGCGCCGCATATCGGGTTGGCGGTGGGGAGCGGATTTGTCGATCCGAAGAGTTTTCTGATGGCGGTGATGAATGATCCGGGGGCGAGCGCGGATCACCGGATCGAGGCGGCGAAGGCGTTGTTGCCGTATTTTGAGGGGTGAGGTTTTGCGTGCTGTAGGTCGGACTTCAGTCCGACAAACCGAGGTTTGTGCGGCCGTGATGCCGGACTGAAGTCCGTATATGGACTCCTCCCGTTTTGCCAGCGCGAATGTTGGACA
>NZ_CALAYQ010000165.1:0-15438 GCF_937894855.1 uncultured Zoogloea sp. | reverse complement strand
TGTAGGGGACGCTGGCCGAGGTGCTGGCCGGCGTGACGGTGCCGACGGTGACGGTCCCGGTTGGCGCGGCGGCCCCGGCAGGCTGCCCCGTGACAAGCCCGAAGGCGTTGTTGTTGCCGACCGAGGCATGGAGATCCGCAATTTCCGCCGGGGTCAGTGCCCGGTTGAAGATCGCCATGTAGAGAAAGTCGCCGCGCCACAGGCTGTTGTTGAGGTTGTTGAACGCGCCGATGGTGGCGTCGCCGGCGCCGCCGGTCACGGCAATGCCGGTGTCGGCGCCATCGACGAACAGCTTGCCCGCCACGCTGCTCCACCCGCCGGCCGGGTTGCTGGCCGTGGTGGCGATGGTGTGCCGCTGGCCGTCGCCGTAGATCGAGACGCCGGAGGTTTTGGCGGCGTCGTAGGTGTCGGTATTGACCGACGAGAGGGCGATCTTGCGGCCGTAGGTCGAGTGGGTGAAGGTGGGCAACGGGTGATAGATCATCACGTTGCCGCCGACGGGGCTGTTGTTCTTGTAGTTGGCGAGGCCGCCGTCGTCGCCAGCGTGCTTGGCGAGCACGAGGAAGATCGTGCTGCCGAACCCGGCCACCTGGGTCGCCATCGTGACGGCCGGCGCGAAGGAGAAGCCCTTGGCGCTGGATGCGTCCGCGCCGGCCGTGCGCAGCACCTTGCCGTTGGTTGCGTCGTCGACGAAGGTGACGCCCGCATCGACCGTGAAGGTGCGCGCGGTCTTGAGGTCCACCAGCGATCCGGTGTTGCCGTCCACCGCGATCAGCGCGGTGACCGCAGAGGCAAGCGCGTGACTGCTGTTGAGTGCAAGTGCCATGTTCTAAATCCTCACCCCGATCATCTTGTTACCCCCATGCCGCACGGACATGAGGAATGCGCAGTTGTACTTGGCCGACCATTCGGCGCGCAGCTCGTAGTAGCTGCTGCCGCCGCTGGCCGCGAGCCGGTGCCCGGTGTCGGTGACGGTGGGGCTGCCGCCGTTCCAGTTGAAGATGAAGGCGCCCACCTGCTGGGGCGACCCTTGGTAGGCGCCGAACAGGATTCGCCCGTCGCCCATCTTGACCGACCACATGTTTTCCACCGTCCAGCCGGCCAGCGCCGGGAAGAGCGAGAGCGGCAGCATGTGATGGTCGCCGCCGGCCGGGTTGGCCAGGTCGCACACGTAGCCCAGGTGGGCGCTGCTGCCGGTGCCGCCGATCACCACCAGCTTGTCGCCGGCCACCACGTGGGGCACGGACTGGATCAGCACGTTGGTGAGCTTTCCGTAGATGCTGAAGTTGGTGACCGTGCCGGCGTCCTCGGACAGGTGGGTCAGGTTGCTGCCGGCGACGCGCCACCAGCCGTTGCCCGGCACGCGGGCCAGGCCGGCGCCGAGCTCGGGGGCACAGAAGGCGTTGGTGGCATCGGTGAGCGTGTAGCGCCACGCGCCGGTGACGGTGTTGAAGTACCAGATCGGCAGCTTGCGCGAGGCGAGGTAGCCGCTACCGGCGGGCAGTGGGCTCCAGGCGGTGGCGTAGGCGTGCTCCTCGGTGTTCATGCAGACGCCGAGCTCTTTGGTGGTGGCGTCGTACCAGAGGTTGCGGAAGGTGTGGGCCGCCCAGGGGCGTGTCTCGCCGGCGTCGGCGAACATGAGGCCGTCGGCGCGGATGTGGTGGTCGCCGGTGGCCGGGTCGCGGTTGTAGATGCGGTGGCACAGGCCGGTCTCGGCGTCCCAGCGGTACACGGCGTTGTCCATCTGGGCGCTGCCGTGGGTCTCGGAGCCATAGACCCACATGCTCTGCCGGGCTTCGTCCCAAGCGGAGCCGGAGTGGCCGGGCAGATTGACCAGCATCAGCCCGTCCGGGATGGTGGTGAGCAGCTGGAAGCCGGAGGCGGACCAGTCCTTGGCGAGCATGGCGACGGTGCCGGCGTTCGCCACCGAGGCGACCACCGGGTTGGAGGCGCGCCCGGCGAGCAGCGTCTGGCCCGGCGTGCCGGTGTAGGTGTCGGGGGTGGGATTCGGCGGCATCAGGTCTTCACCCACACTTGCCCGGGCACGGGGTTGGCCGGCGCGGTGGCGCCCACCACGACGGTGGTTTCGGCATCGGCGATGCCGGCGTTGCGGTTCTGGGCGTAGAAGGCGAGCTTGTCCGGCAGCTGCTGCACCGAGGGCGAGAACAGCGGGAACAGGCCCTTGTTGGTGGTCTTGCGGGTGATGACGGCTTTGCCGCCCACGCTGTAGGAGAGGTCCGGCGCGGGGTGATCGGTGGTGGTGAAGGACAGCGTGACGGTGACCGACGTGGCGGTCTTGGCGCCCACCGCGGCGATGCTGTACTCGGTGACCGTGCCGGGCTCGAAGGCGCCAGTGTCCATCCACACCACATCGCCCGCCGCGACGCCGGTGCCGAGGTTGACGCCCTCCCAGTCCTTGACCGCAAAGGTGGCCGTGACGGTGGTCCAGGCGCCGGCGGACTGATCCACGGCGCTGGTCAGGGTTGCGCCAAGCAGGAATTTGACTCGCATGGTGGGCTCCCGTTAGAGCGCGGTGGCCTTGAAGCGGGCGGCTACGCCACCGGTGAGGCCGGTCTGGGTGACGGTGACGGCGGTGCCGGTGACCGACACGCCGATGTTGGTCTGTGCCTGCCGCATGCCCGCGGCGTTGAAGCGCACCAGATCGACGATCGGCAGGCTGTCGAGGGCATTCACCCCGAAGTTGGCCGGCAGGACAAAGCTGAACGCGCTGGTGCTGGCACTGGTGAAGCCGTCCGGAAGGTGCGCCGAGACGCTCACGAGCACGAAGCCGGCGGCCAGCGCGGCGACGGTGATCGTGGCGCCGTCGGCCGACGGGGTGACGGTGGCGGCGTCGAGCTGGGCCTGGGTGCCGAAGCCGGTGAGCACGATGAAGCCCGTGACGCCATTGGCGACGACGTTGGCCTTGCGATACACGGGCGCGCCGCCGCCCGCAGCACCAGACAGGCCGTCGAGCTTGGTTTTATCCGCGGCGGACATGAGGCCGGCAAGTGCGGCGGTGGCGGCCGGCAGGGTGGCGTCGGTGCCGGTGTCGGAGGTGACATCCAGGGTGGTGGCCCCACGGGCGGCGACGGCGAGGTTGGTCGGTGTGCTGGTGCCGCCCGGCGAGCTCGGCGGTCGGTTGGCGAGGTCGTTGTAGTCACCCGAGAAAGCCACCGCCGAGAAGCTCGGCTTGCCGCTGATGCCGCTCCAGGACACCGGACCACCCGAGCCGCTGCCGTAGATCCCGAGCCACCGCTTGAACTGCGCAATATTCATGTTTCTGTCCTTGGTTAATCCGCCTCGGCGGACTGGAAAACGACAAACCCCGCCGGAGCGGGGTTCGAGACGATGACGCGGGGTGCAGACGTCTGCACGGGTGGAGCCGTTGGTGGCGGCACAGCCGCCGGCGTGACGACCGGCTCCGGCGCTGGGGTTTCTTCAAACAGCCCGGCCTGACTCAGCTTCGCCGCGAGGGCATCCCAGCTGGCGTCGGTGAGCAGATGGACCTTCACGGCCCGCGAGGCATGGAGCGCGTAGTTCTCGCAGTCGAGCACCTCGACCCGCTGGCCGACCTTCTTCTGCCAGGCCTTGATCACGTAGCCGTTGCTCTGCCGGACGGGCACCTTCACCTCGCCGAGCAGCTGCTCCCAGTAGTCGGGCGCCACGCTCTTGTACACGTGGAAGCGGCCCGGGCCGTTGCCGGTGAGCCCGACCCGGCCGGCGTCGCCGATCAGCAGATCTTTGCACTTGCCCACGCCCACGATGAACACCTGCACGCCGAAGCGCGAGGCCTTGGTGTTGCGCTTGGTGCTGTCGATGGACGGCGCCGGCCGGCGGAAGATCTCGGCCTCCTGATTCTTGGCGCCCTTAACCGCCATCACGTGCTCGACGCCCTTGCCCTTGCGGCTGCGCACGTACTTGTACACCGCCTCGGAGGTGTTTCCGTCCGAGCTGTCGATGGATACCGCCCGGATCGGCAGGCGCATCCCGCGCTCGTGGGGGTAGAGCGCAAAGAGCCGCTTGTCGAGCTCTTCCCAGCAGCGGTCCTCGAGGAGGAAGGGGTTGCCGTGAATCCGCTCGTGCATCACGAGCCAGCTTTCCTCCCCCCTGCCCCAGGCCCGAATCACGAACTCGAGCCAGGTGTGCTGCACGTCGACACCCATCGTCAGCACCAGGCCACCGTCCGGCACGATGCCCGGGGTGTAGTCCGGCGCCCGCTTGGCGAGCTCGTCGGCCTCCGGCTGGTCGCCCTTGTAGGCGTAGGGGATGCCCTTGCTGCTGTTGGTCCAGGCGACGAGCTTGCTCTCGTCCCCCATCGCAAAGTGATGGAGGGCCGAGAGCCAGTTCTCCATCAGGATGGCAAAGGTCGAACCCGGAAACGGGCTGTACAGCTCGTTGAGGTAATAGCCGGCGATCCCGTTGAACGGCGCCGTCGCCACCCACCGGCCGTTCCGCACGTTGCGGCGCTTCTCCGCGTCGTTCCAGGTACCCCCGCAGTGCGGGCAGGCGTAGAAGGCCTTCTCCGGCACCTTGTTGCCGAAGATCGGGTGGGTCGCCTCCGGGTCGGTCGGGCAGCGCAGGTTGTCGAAGCTGAGCGCGTGCTCCTCGCCGCAGTGATGGCAGGGCACCATCCCGACGCGCTTGTCGGAGAGCTCCATCTCCGCCGCGATGGTCGAGGTGCCCTCGACGGTCGGCGTGCCCCCGATGATGATCTTGACCCGCGAGCGCCGGAAGGTCTTGGTCCGCTCCTTGGCCAGCTTGATCGAATCGCCCTGCCCGCGCAGGTTCAGGTTGCAGTCGTCGGGCTCTTCGATGAAGACCCGCGGGATCGGCGACGACTTCACCGAGGCCGGGCTGTTCGAGCCGACCAGCTTCAGGAAGCCGCCGGGGAAGCGCTTGAACAGCATGCGCTGCTGCGACTTCCGGCTGCGCAGGTCGATCTTCAGGGCCAATCGCTTGGTGGCGCCCACCATCGGCTCGAACTTCTCGGCCATGTACTCCTTGGCTGCGCCCTCCTTCGGGAAGAGCCCGAGGATCGGCGACGGGTCGAGGTCGATCCACTTGCCCAGCGCGTTGCCCAGGACACCCGAGGTCCACGCCACCTGGGCCGACTTCTGGCAGCACACCTCCCGCACGGCCGGATCGTCGAGGGCCTCCAGCGGGTTGCCCGGCCAGCACAGGTAGGGCGTCACCTCCGGGTCGTACTTGCCCGCCCGGTCCGCCTCGATGCTCGACAGGTAGCGGTGCTCCCGCGACCACTCCAGGGCGTTCATCTTCGGCGGCATCCGCCAGCGCCGCACCGCCCGGTTCAGCGTCCTAGTCGCCGTCCTCCTCATCCGGGCCGTCGTCGTCGGGTTCGTCAAGATAGAGAGCGTCTGGGTCAGGATCTCCTTCTGGCTCGTCCGACTCGTTAGCATCCAGCGCCTCCAGCTTCTTCAAACACGCCTCGACGGCGGGGAGGATCACGCCCTCTTCGATTTCGGTCCCGGTGGCCTCGTAGATCTCGTCCGCGATCTTGGCCGGGAGTAGCAGCAGCTCGACCTTCACCGCCTCCACGTGGTCGCACCACAGTTTTTCGTAGGTCGCCGACGGCGCCACCATGTCCAGCTTCTCGGCGATCCGCAGTTCCACCTCCAGGCGCTTCACCCGATCGAGGTCATCCCGCGGACTGGACGCCCCGGCCTTTGCCAGTTCGCGCTGCACGAACCAGCCGATCACCGTCTCAGTGTCGTACTCGTTCCCACGCCCCCGCTGGCCAGCCAGGATGCAGGGCATCCCTTCCGACTTCTGCCAGCGGATCAGGGTCTGGACGGTCACCCCCATGAACTCCGACAGTTCCTGAAGATTGACTCGTTTGCCCATGAAAACTAACTAACCCTTGGAAGCACTCCAGCTAGAAAAACATCGCGGTGCGAATTACCCGTAAGCGGGAGGGGGCCGGGAAGGACCCGTGGTCGATCAGCGGGCCGTGCGGCGGGCCTGGGCGAGAACGGAGGGGAACTCGGCCTCGAAAGTCTGCTGCGCCGCCCGGTCCGCAACGCCGTGGAAGTCCAGGCGCTGGGAGTACTTCGGGATCTTCACGAAGATCATCACCGGCTTGACTGCGGTGCCGTGGGCGAGCCGCACGCGCTGGTAGATGCCGGGCGCGAGGCCGCCCTTGGTGCCCGGCGGGATCGCCACGTACTGAAAGCCGATGGCGCCCGTCGCCTTGCTCCCCTTCGCCAGCCGCTCCCGACCCTTGTCGGTCATGTTGGCCTTGTAGCCCTGCTCCCCGAACGCCCGGAAGAAAGCGAGGATCTGGACGATCTGGCCTGCCTGCATGTTGCCGTACTGGTCGAGCCGCGCCGCCACACCTGGCACGATGGCGTAACCGTCGGGCAGGATGCCGATGCGGTTGAGCGCCACCTCGTGCCGCTTGAGTGCCCGCGGACCGCCATATACCTCGGCCTGCAGCACGTGATCCACCGACACCTGCTGCTTGTTGCCCCAGTAGTCCAGATCGATGGTGGCCTGCAGCCGATCCTTCCGGGCCTTGGTGTAGCGCACGCCGCGAATGACCCACGGCGTGGGCGACTCGAAGCGGCTCTCGATCTCGGCCGACACCGCTTGTGCCCCGGCGTACGCAGCCCGGTTGATCGTGGCCATGGTCGCGAACCGCACCTGCTTTGCGTCCTCAGCCTGCATGGCGGCGAACGGCGGCGGCACGAACTTGACGGTGATATCAGGCATTCCACACCCCAAGACGCAAAAAAGCCCGTCAGCGGTGGCTTGACGGGCTCAGGACGCAGCTATGAACTGTATCTAGGGCGGCACTCTAGACCTGCAAAACACTTCACGTCAACACCTCTTCCACCGATCGCGCCCGCAAGACTGCCGCCTCAGAACGTCTCCGATGCTCCTTCCACGCCGCCTCAGCCCGCGCCAGCTCTGCCTTGAGCAGCCCATGACCATCGATCACGCGCTGCCCATACGTCCGGTAATCCACCTCGCACTTCCTGCCCAGCACAGTCAGTTCCGCATCCTCGTCACCCCACATCCAGTAGAGCTCCACGGCGCGCCTAAACCGGGCCGGCAGCGCCTCGAATGCGTTGCCGACGTCCTGGGCATCTCCCTGCAGAATCGGAATCGGCGGACCATCGTCTGTTCGCCCCGCCGTAAAGTCCCAATTGATCTGCGCAAGGTTGCCGGAGATTCCCGAAACGGACCTCGCCCAGTTCCGCATCCGGCGCTTGAACCCTTCGGAATAGCTCGCCTGCACGTCTTCCTTGATTCCCATGCTCAACTCCTTTTCAGCTTCTCGGCGACCTTCCGCCATACCCAGCACACATCGAGCACATCCCGATCCGTACTGCCTTCCGATTCCACAATCCGGCGGATCTCCACCCGCCAGGCTTCGACCTCCTCCGGCGAATGGCAGCCCTCCTCCACCCACCTGGCCGTAACCGCGTTGAAGTCCGCGCGAAACTGCCTGATCTGATCCCGCAGACGCGCCGGATACCTCAAAACTCGATCTCCTCGTAAATCCCCTCGACCGGCCGGGCGCCGATCTGGCGAGGCGTCGGACGGTACGCCGGTGCAGACGCCTGCACGAGCGACTGCCGGTACTCATCCAGCCGGGCCAACCGATCCCGCACGCCCTCCCCCGGCACCATCGCGCCCTGGGCCACAAGCCACGCCTGCGCCTTCGCAGTCGCCGCCTTCGCGATCACCGCGCACCGCGCCTTCTGCCGCTCGTCCGCCTCCCGACGATTGCGCGCCCGCTCCTCCGGCGTCAGCGCCGGCTGCTTAACCCTGGCCATGTCCGCCCGCCTTGTGCGTCTGATACGCCGTCATCACCCGCGCCCGGAAGTCCCCCGGCTCCTCGCCGGGCCGGGCCTGCGCGATGCCCAGCTGCCGGGCCAACGCAGCCAGGTCGCTAAACCCACCACGCCACGCCCTGGGCGCAGCGCCCTCCATGCGCGCCGCGGCACGTTTCGCCGCCGCCCGCTGGCTGGAGAGCACCTGAACCACGTAGGCCAGCGGGATGGGCTGGGTCGAGCCCGCCTTGATCCGTGCCGCCCGGGCCCGCTCCACCGCATCGGCCACCTCGTCCGGCGACACCCCGGCCGACGCCCAGTCAGCCACCACCGCCGCCTCGCCCGGCGCCACCCGAATTCCCCGCGCATCCAGCACCGCCCGCAAAAGCGGCACCGCAGCCGCCGGAGCAGGCATGTCATCGGCAAACGACTCTTTTTCTGCCGAACTGCGGGCGTTGATCGGCCCCTGCCCGCCGGGCAGCGCACCGCCTGCATCAGGCTCGGTAGCCAAACGGCGCCACCGCGCCGGGTGCGAGGGCGGAGCCCGATCTCGATCAGATGCGTTTGAGTCGGCCCCCCATGGGCCGACGTGTGAGCCCATAGGGCGATCTCGATAAGGGTCGTCGTGGGTTTCGCCGGGTCGCCCGAGCGAGCCGGCCTGTGAGGGCGCAGCCCGATCTCGATTCACCCCCGCCGCCGCGCCGTCGCCCGGCGCTACTCCCCTACCAGTTGTTGACGATGATTGGGGTGGTGTACACCTTGATACCTTGATATGTCCCCTCATAGGCGATTTCAGGCCATCGGATCCCGTCCCGCCAATCACACGCAAACCCGCACCAGCACTGGCTTTGCTGCTCCCCTGTTCTGTGGATAACAGCTTCCGGTCAATTTCCTGTGTATTAAACGGACGCACCTCCACGCGATAGGCCAACGGGAGCAAAAAAACGAGCACCTCGACGCCTCCGGTGCGCTTGATGAGCCCCCGCTTCTTCAGCTTCTCGATGTAGCCGTCGAGCATCTTCTCCGTCGGCCGCGTCACCTCGACCCCCCGCCCACGCGTCGTGGCCGTCTCCAGCTCCCGGCACAGCCCCGCGCGTGAGATAGCCGACCGCAGGCCCACCGTGCCGCTGGCCATGTCCATCATGCTGCGCAGCACCACATACAGCGCCCAGCACTCCGGCCCCGCCTGATACAGCGCCTGCAGCTCTGCCCGCGTCAGCACCATGCAGATATCAGACCCCATGCGGGCCTCCCTGCGTCTCATGGGGCTGGGTGGGGGCCAGCGGCAACACCACCTCCCCACCCTCAACGGCCACCAACCCAACGCGCACCAACTCGCGCAGGGCATCGCGCGCCGCACTGGGCGAGCACCCCAGCAGATCCACCAGATCGGGCACCCAAGCCTCCAGGGCCGGCACCAGAGTCCCGGGCCTGCGCTTTCTAGCCATGCCCCGCCTCCAGCCGTTCAACCTCCACCGCCCACGCCAGCCGGCGCTGCTCGTCGTAGCCGATGCCCACATCGTCGATCTTGAGCACCAACCTCGCCGCCGCCCGTGGCATGCGCACCGCCGGCAACCACGCCAGGCCATCCCCCTTGCGGGCATCCCGGTTGCCGTAGCGCCACTGGTGGCCGACCCGCTGCCAGGGCTCGCGGCACCACAGCACATCCCCGCCACGCCCCCAGGGGCAACGCAGATCGGGCAGCACGCCCTCGCGGAAGGCCGCATCCAGCAGATCGGCCGCACTGTCGCCCGGCTCGAAGAGGTAACCCAGTTCGATCAGCGCGCCGGCCACGATGCGCCGCTGCCGATCCTCCACCAGCGGCTGGGGCGACATCGGCAGCACCAGCGTGCCGCGCTTCACCACCAGCAGCGCCCGCAGCTTGTCCGGCGCCAGCTCGATCGGCCGTTCGATCCCGGTGCTCATACCGCGCTCCACGCCCAGGCAGGCGTCCTGGTCGGCGACGGCACGGCTTTTCGCCGCGCCTTACCGCACCGCTCCAGGCGCTGCAGGCTCTCGTTCACCCCCGTTTTGCTCACTCGGGTGCGCTCTTCGATCTGGCGGGGGCGCAGGCTCTCTTTCGACTCCTGCAGCACGGCCAGCACCAGCTTGTCAGCCCCCTGAAACCCATCGCCGCTGATCGCTGCCGCCGCCGTCATCCGGGCCACATCACACGTCAGGTGCGCCAACTGCTCACGCACCGTGCCGGCCAGTTGACGCCCCACCGATCTCGGCAGCAAACACCCCTGGTTCATCATCCCTTCATCCCCTTCGCCAGTTCGTTGAGCGACCGCCGCACCGCGTCGAGTTCTTCCACCACCGACTGCATCAGCACCTCGGTCTGCTTCTCGAACTTCCCCAACAGCGCACCCACATCCTTTTTCAGCGCGGCATTGCTCGCCCGCAGTTCGCCCGTCAGGGCACCGCACACCTGCAGCACCTCGCGCATGCGCTGGCCGTTCTCGCCCTGTTGGCGAAACAGCCCCTGCCCCTGCTCGATCACGCGGTCCAGGCGCGCGTCCACGTCATCCAGCGCCGTGCCCAGGTGCCGGCCCAGCGCCCGCTCCATCGCCGGGCCGGCGGCATCGCCCAGCACCTCGCGGATCACCGACGCCAGCAGGGCCACATCCACGCCGGCCTGCCGGCCACGGCACGCCAGCCGGATCACATCCGCCGCCGCCATCACCGCCATGTCGGACCACACCAGCTGGCCGTCACCGTCATTGCCCACCGGCTGAACACCGCACTGCATCAGCGCCGCCTCCACCTGCCCCGGCTCCAGCCGCGCATCGATCGCCAGGAGCGCCACAACACCGCCCACTCCGATCAAGCGCGGCAGCGGCACCGCCTTCACATCGCTAGTCACACGTCACCTCCCGATAAACAAAATCGCCCGAGCAATCGGGCAGGCCCCAGGCCACCGCCTGGGCACGCATCACCCGGCAACGCTCGGCCGGCGCCACGTATGCGCACGCCGAGCACGGCGCCCGCTGCTGCAACGCTGGCAACAACGCCACCGGCACGGCCAGAAAGCGCAACGTCACCCCGGGCAGTTCCACCTCAAGCTCCGCGCAGAAAGGCCCGGAAGGCCACCGCCGTGCAGATCAGCTCATCCACCATTGGCTCCAGCACCGCGCGCTCGTCCGGGTCGATCCGCCCGTCCTCCAGCGCCTCGGCCCCCTGCGCCATTGCCTCCGATGCGCGCCGCGTCAGCGCCATGAACGCCTGCACCACCTCGCGCGGGCTCGCGTCCGCGTCCCCAATCCGCACCGTAGTGCGGTCAATCAGCAGCGCCAGCGCATTGGCCGTCGGCACACTGCGCGTCCGCTCGAACACCTCCAGCAGCTCCCGCGCGGTGGGCACCTTGTCGAAGATGTTCGGGTTGAGCTTGTCGGCCAGCACGCTGGGGTTCATACCCAGCTCGTGGGCAAGCGCAGTCACCCCGCCGGGGTAGCGCTTCGCGTCGCTGTGCAGCGCCAGAAACACCGGCCGAAACCGCGTCTTGGGGTGCTCCACGTCCGTCAACATCGGGCCTCTTTCACGTGTCATCGCCTACACCTCCCCATAAGCTAATTTCATGTCATGCCTCAAGCAGAGCACTTACAATGACGTACAGGTTTATTGCCATCAAGCCAGAAAGGCCCTGTCATGCTCACCAAGTTCACCTACTCAACCGCCGCGTACGGTCAGGCCGTCATCGAGCCCACCCGCGAAGGTCGGTGGCGTGTCCTGCTCGGCGGCCAGGATCTGGGCCACTTCCGCAGCCCGCGCTCCGCATTCGTCGCCTTCACCACCGGCAGCGTCCTTGCCCACTCGCGCTGCCCCGACACGTCCCGCATCGGCCTGCCCACGTCGCTGTGTGGCTGGACGCGCATCAAGGTCTCGCTCGAACCGAAGCCACCCCATCCCCCACGCGAACGGCTGATCAGCGGCAATTGCTCTTCCCGCCACTAACAGCCGACCAACAACAGGAAGCCCACTGCCATGACCCACAAGCCCCCAAAGACCTTCACCGTCGGAGAGCTAAAGGACAAACTCGACTGGTTACTTGCAATGCCCGACACCACCCTTGTCTATATCGGGGCTGGCGATCTGACGATCGTTCGAGCCAAGAGCCGACAGCAGGCAACCTCAACGTCACCCGAGGTCGTAAACATCGAGTTGGCCGAGGAATACCAAGTCACCTACGACCCCGACGAGGACGGCTGACCCCTTTTACCTCGCCGACCTGGCACCTTGCCCGCGCACCAATCCCGCACCATGCATGCCACGTCATCGGCAGACTTGGCCCCATAGCTCTCCATCCAAGCCCCGTTCGGGGCGCGGATCGTCAGCTTGTAACCGTGCTTCGTCACCTCAACCGCCGCCGTGCAGCCCGTCCTGTCGTAGTCGTCTCCGCAGTACTGCGACATATCCAAGCCCTCGCCACCTTTCTCGGCGGGCAGCGCCTCATCGGGATTGCCGCCCCCCACCTCCAACACCAAAAGCCGCGGGGAAAGCCGACTACGCTGCGCCTCTACCTCAGCCTCCAGCAGATCTGCCCTTGCCCGGATTAGACCGGCCTCTGCCAGCATCATCTTGCGGCGCGCCACATCGGCGCCGAACTCCGCTCGCGTCAACACCGTGCTTCTTTCACGTGTCATGATTTCAAATCCCCTTTATCCTCAACCCATCAACAGGACTCACGCCCATGCAGCCCCAAACCACCAAGATCGTCGGCATAGCTTGGTACGCGCCGGAACATTACGACGCCATCCTCGGGATCATGGCCGACCGCCATAAGCTCTCCCCCACCTTCCACGAATGGCGGATGAATGCCGAGAGCCTCGAGAAGAAGCTGCGCCGCGACGGGAACATCGTGGTGCGCACCCTCATCGACCCCAAAACGTTTCCCGACTGGTGCCGGTCGCGGGGCCTGAACGTCGACGCCCAGGCACGCATGGAGTACGCCAACGCGGTTGCGAAAGACACCGCCGACCGCACCCAAGCAGAAAGCGGCGGAATCCACTGATGTGCTCGCTGGATAGGCCAGCCCAACGGTCGGGCCCATCATTCGGGACTTGACCGCAACAACACGACGAGATACACGCATGGAGCCCCCAAAATGAACTACTTTGAATACATCACCGCAATCGGCCCCTTCCGCATCACCCAGGTGGACGGCGGCTGGGCGACCTATTTCGAGAACGGCCAGCTCGACTGGTACAGCACGCCAGAGCAAGCGCTTGACGATCTCGTCAGCGGGCATGGTCAGTGGCCATCCCACGGGATAGACCCTTCCACGCTTGGCCTTCCGGACTGCCTTTCGGAATGGAAACTCTTGCGCCTCTGACGCCGATACCACCAGCCCATCAGCCATCCGAGGTTCGGGCTCAGGCTGCTCACAAAGGCCATGCCCAAAAGCGCCATCCCCTGATGGGTCAGCAAAAAACGATGCACAACACCATCCTCAGTTACCAGGCTGAAATGCCGAGCGCGAGCTCCGGCACTTCGGCTCCCGAGACACGCCGGCACGCAGGGGCGCCAAGTGCGCTTGGGTGGCCCGTCATCTAGCGAAGGAAAACGCATGCACTCACCTTTCAAAAAAATCCCAGCAATCACACGCCGGCCGACTTAACGAGCCCCGGCCGAACTCGAACACCCACTGCACCGACACACCCAGATACCATCCACCCGGCACATGCCAAACAACTCACTACAGGAGCCACCCACCATGAGCACCCCGAGCAGAAACCCCGAAGCCGTTCAAGCCGCCGATCGGCTCATCGACGCGATTCTTCCGACCGCCATCGAACGCCTTCACCCCCTCCATGCCACCGAGATCAACGGCGCGGCAGTTGCTGGCTTCATCACCTCGCTTCGCGCCGGACTGATCACGATGTACGAGCAGACGCCTCGCGAACCTTGATGAACGACGCAACCAGGCGCTGAACGTCGTCGTCCAGGAGAACCACGCCGCGCGCCGCCGACGCGACAAGGGCAATCCGGATCAACAACCGGTCGAAAGAAGAGAGGTTTTTCATTTTTCGCGTCCTGTCCTATTCAAAAAATCCCCGCCGGCACCCAACAACCGGCGGGGGGAAGCACTCGGCGGAGGAGACGCAACGCCGAGGGAGGGAGAAAACTGTTTGGGGGACTTCATGCAGACGCCTGCAAAGCAGCAGGCTTGGCCGTACCGCGCAGGTACGCCCAATCGACATCCGGGCGCAGATCCTCGACCGTTACCCGGCCACCCGATTCGCGGTCGATGGCGATGGCCAGCGCCTCGCCACAGGTCTTGCCATAGGCGATGTTGCGCAGGTGGGCGTGGGACGTTCCACAACGCGCCGCGAAGGCTTCTCGGGCCGCGACGGGGATGGACAGGAAGTAGGGTTTGAACTGCATGGGCGAAAGAATAACTATACAGTTACTCCGCGTCAATAACCGCTTAGGGAATTACCAAACGGTTACGGAAGAGACAGCATTGCCACATGAACACCACAGACATCCGCCGCCTTCGACTGCGCAAACTAATCGACGAGCAATTTAATGGCGTCGTTCTGCAGCTTGCGAATCGGCTAGACATGAAACCCCCGCAGCTTCACCGCTGGCTGGGCGGCGGCCAAGGGATGCGCGAAGACAGCGCAAGAAACATCGAAGACAAGCTCGGACTATCTAGATTCTGGCTTGACCAAGAGCCCGCTCTATCACTTTCGTCTAATACCCATCCGTCACAAGAATCGGCAGAATCACGTCTTGTTGAGAACGTCACCCCAGCGCCAGACATCAAGGGCCGCATTCCGCTGATCTCCTGGGTTCGCGCCGGAGAGTGGAGCGAGGCTGTCGATATTTACGAACCGGGGTACGCCGAACGCTGGCTGCCGCACCTGAAGCGCAACGGAGACCACACCTACGCGCTACGCGTCGATGGCGACTCGATGACGGCCCCCTACGGCAAGAGCTACCCGGACGGCTGCATCATCTTCGTCGACCCAATGCGCCGCAGCCCCAACTCGGGGGACAGGATCATCGCCAAGCTCGAAGGCGCCAACCAGGTGACGTTCAAGACCTACGTGGAGGACGCAGGCCGCCGATGGCTCAAGCCCCTCAACCCTCAACACCCACCGATCATGGAGCCGTTCCGCGTGCTAGGGACGGTGATTGGAAAGTGGGAAGACGACTAACCGGTTACGACCCAAAAGTCAGCCACGACGAGTGAAACACATGGCAGCGCCCCGGCGAAACACTCAAGAAATCGTTCCTGAAGTCCATTTTTCCGAATGGGCCTACCCTATCCCCCAGGCACTGTGGGGTAGCCTGGGCGTGGAGAAGCGTGAATACATCGACAAGCCGGCAACCCAGGCGCTCAGAGACGAAGCTCGCGCGCAAGGGAAAGACGCCAAGGAAGTCGCTAAGCTTAAAATCATGCGAAAGGCGTGGATCGATTGCGGCATGCCTGATTTGCATGAATTCGACCTGTTTTGGTCAGCAGCCCGAGACCACGCGCTTCAGATCATCAGCATCAAAGACATGATCGAGGTTCATCGAGTCGAACAAGGGGCGTTGCGCCGCGCCTACGTAATGACCGAGAAACAGTTTGTGGCCTGCCTCAAGACTGGCCGCATTCCCGAGGAGACCCGGATCTGGCGCGCCAAAAGCCAAA
>NZ_CALAYQ010000164.1:0-15408 GCF_937894855.1 uncultured Zoogloea sp. | reverse complement strand
TGATGATGGACTACATGCTGCCCAAGCGCACCATGAGCTGGAAGGAAGCCTGGGAGGTTTACTTCGAGGAGAACGGCGGCGCACTGTTCAAGGATCTGGCCCGCTACGGCATCACCATGCCCAAGTGCGCCGAGCACATCGCCCTCGAGAAGGATCACCTCTCGCACCAGGCCTGGAGCACCTTCTACAACTACGCCGCCGCAGCCAACTTCCACACCTGGATGCCGGACGAGGAAGAGATGGCGTGGCTGTCCAGCAAGTACCCCAACAGCTACGACAAGTACTACCGGCCGCGCATGGAGTTCTGGCGCGAAGAGGCCGCCAAGGGCAACCGCTTCTACAACAAGACGCTGCCCATGCTGTGCCAGACCTGCCAGATCCCGATGATCTTCACCGAGCCGGGCGACCCGACCAAGATCTGCTACCGCGAAGTGGACTACAAGGGCGACAAGTACCACTTCTGCTCGGACCACTGCAAAAAGATCTTCGAGGACGAGCCCGAGAAGTACGTCCAGGCCTGGCTGCCGGTGCATCAGATCTACCAGGGCAACTGCTTCCCCGAAGGCACCGACCCGACCGTAGAAGGCTTCGATCCGCTGGCTGCCGTGCTGAAGTACTACAACCTGGAATTCGGCCGCGACAACCTCGACTTCGACATCTCGGAAGACAAGAAGAACTTCGCCGAATGGCGTGGCCAGGCGACCAAGAACGTCTGATGCCGGACGCCGCGGGCACAGCCTGCCCGCGGCCGTCGAACCAATACGAACTGGAGACACGACATGGCTGTTGCTGCCGTTAAAACCTACGAGTTCCCGCCCGCCGATTCCGTGGACAAGTTCCACGGCGCCCAACTGCTGTACATCGGCTGGGAAGACCACCTGCTGTTCTGCGCGCCCTTTGCCTTACCGTTCCCGCCGACGATGCGCTTCGGCGACATCCTCGCCGGCGTGCTGCCGGGCGTCTTTGGCTATCACCCGGACTTCGCCAGGATCGACTGGGCCAAGGCTGAGTGGTTCAAGTCCGGCCAGCCCTGGCAGCCGGACGCCGACAAGTCGCTGGCCGAGAACGGCCTCAAGCACAAGGACGTGATCCGCTTCCGCACCCCGGGCCTCACCGGCATCAAGGGTTCGTGCAGCTGATGCATTAAGCGCGGCGGCGATCCGCCTTGCGGGTTGCCGCCCTTTCGCCCGACCGAGAACAGACAAGAATCATGAGTTACGAACTGACCATTGAACCGATCGGCCAGACGATCGAGGTCGAGGAAGGGCAGACCATCCTCGATGCAGCCCTGCGTGCGGGCATCTGGCTGCCCCATGCCTGCTGCCACGGCCTGTGCGCCACCTGCAAGGTGCAGGTGACCGACGGCGAGGTGGACCACGGCGAAGCCTCCAGCTTTGCGCTGATGGATTTCGAGCGCGACGAGGGCAAGACCCTGGCCTGCTGTGCGCGCCTCGAGAGCGACGTGACCATCGAAGCCGAGATCGAGGAAGACCCGGACGCCGAGTCGATCCCGGTGCGCGACTTCCCCGGCACTGTGAGCCGCATCGAAACGCTCACCCCGACCATCAAGGGCATCTTCATCGAGCTGGACAAGGCCATCCATTTTCAGGCCGGCCAGTATGTGAACGTGGACATCCCGAGCCTCGGCGTGAGCCGCGCGTTCTCGCTCGCCAACGCCCCCTCCACCGGCCGCGAGATCGAGCTGAACATCCGCATCGTGCCCGGCGGGGCAGGGACGACCTACCTCCACCAGCAGCTCAAGGTGGGCGACCGGATCAAGATTTCCGGCCCCTACGGACGCTTCTTCGTGCGCAAGTCGGCGGCCTCGGCGTCGATCTTCATGGCGGGCGGCTCAGGCCTGTCGAGCCCGCGCAGCATGATCCTCGATCTGCTGGAGGAGGGCTCGATGCTGCCGATCACCCTGGTGTACGGCCAGCGTACCCGTGAGGAGCTGTACTACCACGACGAATTCCTCGCCCTGGCCGAGCAGCACCCCAACTTCACCTATGTGCCGGCGCTCTCCGACGAGCCGGCGGACAGTGACTGGACGGGTTTCCGCGGCTACGTCCACGATGCCGCCAAGGCTCACTTCGACAATGACTTCCGCGACCACAAGGCCTACTTGTGTGGCCCCCCGATCATGATCGACGCGTGCATCACCACGCTGATGCAGGGCCGCCTGTTCGAGAACGACATCTACACCGAGAAGTTCTTCTCGGCGGCAGACGCGCAGCAGGTCCGTAGCCCGCTCTTCAAGCGGGTTTGAGCTTGATCAAGAAATATCGAGAAAGTGCAAAATTATCGCTAATTCGTCGGTATTCTCTTGAATGCAGTCTTTACGTAGTTCCGCGTAGTTTCAATTACACAACGCACCGATCCGGGCCATCAGAGCCGGACGGGCACAATCTGGAGGAGAGCTTCATGGCAATGACTGGTGTTATTCGTCCCGGACACATTTCCCTGCGCGTGCTGGATCTGGAAGAAGGGATCAACTTCTACAAGAACACCCTCGGCCTGGTCGAAACCGGCCGCGACAGCCAGGGGCGTGTTTACTTCAAGGCCTGGGACGAGCGCGATCACAACAGCGTCCTGATCCGCGAAGCCGCCGAAGCCGGCGTGGATTTCTTCGCCTTCAAGGTTGCCGACAAGGCCACCCTTGAAAAGCTCGACGGCGACCTGAAGGCCTACGGCCTCACCACCGAACGCATTCCCGCCGGCGAAATGCTGGAAACCGGCGAGCGCGTCCGCTTCAAGCTGCCGTCCGGCCACTTCATCGAGCTCTACGCCGAGAAGACCGACGTCGGCAACGGCCAGCCCTATGTCAATCCGGCCCCGTGGACCAAGGAAGCCGAGAATGGCATCGCCCCGAGCCGCATGGACCACTGCCTGCTGTACGGTCCGGACATCGAGAAGGTTCAGGAAATCTTCGAGAAGGTGCTGGGCTTCTTCCTGGTCGAGCACGTGGTGATGGAAGACGGCAAGACTGATCTGGCCATCTGGCTGTCCTGCTCGATCAAGGCCCACGACATCGCCTTCGTGCGTCACCCGGAGCCGGGCAAGCTGCACCACGTGGCCTTCAAGCTCGACAGCTGGGAGCGCGTGCTGCGCGCCGCCGACCTCATGTCCATGAACAAGATCTCCATCGACATCGGCCCCACGCGTCACGGCATCACCCGCGGCACCACGATCTACGCGTTCGACCCGTCCGGCAACCGCTTCGAGACCTTCTGTGGCGGCTACGATTCCTACCCCGACTACAAGCCGGTCAAGTGGACCTGGGATGAAGTCGGCGCGGGCATCTTCTACCACGACCGCAAGCTCAACGAGCGCTTCCTGACCGTCGTTTCCTGATCGGTGGCAGCAAAACAGAACGGCGGGATTTCCCGCCGTTTTGTTGCCCCCGAGAGGGCGGTCCGGAGCCAGCGGATCTGATCAGCTGAGCAGATCGGCCGGCAGCTTGCGGACGGCTTCGAGGGTGCGCAGGACGTGTTCGGTGAGGATTCGCGCCGCTTCCTTCGAGTTGCGGGCGAGGGCGGCATCGACGATGGCCTGGTGTTCGGCATGCACGTCGCGGGAGATCGGCTGGCGGAACAGCGACAGACGCCGGTAGCGCTCCGACTGAAGGTACAGGATGTTCTGGAAGTGACGCAGCCAGCGGGACGTGGACGCGGAGATCAGCACCTCATGGAAAGCCCGGTTACGCAGCTCCCATTCTTCCCGCGAGGCGTTGGTGCCATCGACCAGTTTTTCTTCGGCCCGGGACAGCATGTGGAAGGACGCCACCACGTTGGCCTCCCAGGTGTCGTCGCCCAGTTCGATGGACTGCTGCAGCGCCACGGTTTCGAGCAGCACGCGGGTGCGGGTGATGTCCTCGAAGTCGTCGAGGGAGATCGGTGCGACACGGAAGCCGCGCTGCCCCTGGGCCACCACCAGCGCATCGGTGACCAGCAGCTGCAAGGCCTCACGCAGGGTACCGGCGCCAACGGCGTATTGATCCTTGAGGTGCTCGACGCGCAGCTTCTCGCCGGGACGATGGACGCCCTCGATGATGTCGCGGCGCAACTGGCGGTAGGCCGCTTCGGCGAGGGTCTTCGGCTCGTCGGCCTGATGGCCGGACAAATCGGGGACGTTGGCGAGGTCGTTCATCGTGGTGGGTTCTCTGTTTCAGGGCGGGTCAGGACGCACACGCCATCGGTGGAATTTTAGCTGAAATCGTTTATCCCGGTGATAGTAAAAAATCTCGAGAAAACCATTGACGTTCGAAACGGAAGCCCATATTGTTCTCCCGCGCGCCTGCCTGCGCTGACGGCCCGCCGTTGGCCCTTTCCAACTCTTAATCCGGAATTCCCCATGAGCGATCAACCCGTTTCCGCCGTCGCAGTTCCCCAGTCCGTCATCTCCGCCGAAGCCGTGACCGTGGCGCTCGAGGCTGCGGTCGAGCACGCGGCCCGGATCGGCGTGAAGATCAACGTGGCCGTGGCCGATTCCGGCGGCAACCTGGCCGGCTTCCTGCGGATGCCCGGCGCCTTCATCCAGTCCATCGACATCGCCATCGACAAGGCCTACACCGCCGCCGGCTTCGGCTTTTCCACCAAGAAGTGGATGGATTTCATCGGCCACGATGACGGGATGAAGTTCGGCTTCTCGGCCCGCCCGCGCCTGGTGGTGTTTGGCGGCGGCCTGCCGATCCGCGTGAATGGCGAGCTGATCGGCGGCATCGGCGTCTCTGGTGCCTCCGAAGCCCAGGACGAGGAGTGCGCCCGCGCCGCGTTGGCTGCCATCGGCGCCACCGAATAATCAGACCGGACCGTTCACCCATCCGGCTACCGCAGCAGTCCCACCCCCACACCAACCGAGGCTTTATGGATCTTCAACTCGCAGGCAAGCGTGCCCTCATCACCGGCTCCACCTCCGGCATCGGCTTTGCCACCGCCCGGCTGCTGGCCGCCGAAGGCGCTGAAGTCGTCGTGAACGGCCGTGGCCGTGCCGGCGTTGCAGCTGCGGTCGAGCGCCTTCAGGCCGCTGTGCCCGGCGCCAAGGTGAGCGGAGTCGCCGCCGACATCTCGTCCGTCACCGGCTGTGAAACCCTGGTGGCCGCCTGTCCGGACGTGGACATCCTGGTCAACAACATGGGCATCTTCGATCCCAAGCCGTTCGAGCAGATCGCCGATGAAGAGTGGTTCAACTTCTTCGAGACCAACGTGATGAGTGGCGTGCGCCTCACCCGCAGCTACCTGCCGGCCATGAAGGCCCGCAACTGGGGCCGCGTGGTGTTCATCTCGAGCGAATCCGGCGTGTGCCCGCCGGCCGAGATGGTGCATTACGGCATGACCAAGGCCGCCCAGCTTTCCGTCGCCCGGGGCCTTGCCGAAACCTGCACTGGCTCCGGCGTCACCGTCAATTCCGTACTCCCCGGCCCGACCCGTACCGAAGGTGTCGCGACGTTCTTCGGCCGGCTGGCCGAAGAGCAGGGCGTCACGGTGGAGGAGGCCGAACGGGCCTTCTTCGCCAATGCCCGGCCGACCTCGATCATCAAGCGCCTCATCGACCCCGCCGAGGTCGCCGCCATGGTCGCCTATGTCTGCAGTCCGCTGTCCTCCGCAACCCAGGGTGCGGCCCTCCGGGTCGAGGGTGGCGTAGTCCGCAGCATGGTTTAACCCCAGCGTCTCAACAGGAACAACACAACGATGACTAAGAAGATCAAGTGCGCCCTGATCGGTCCCGGCAACATCGGCACCGACCTGCTGGCCAAGCTGCAGCGCAGCCCCGTCCTCGAGCCGGTCTGGATGGTCGGCATCGATCCTGAATCCGACGGCCTCAAGCGGGCCCGCGAGATGGGCATCAAGACCACCGCCGAAGGCGTGGATGGCCTGCTGCCCCACATCAAGGCCGACGGCGTGCAGATCGCCTTCGACGCCACCAGCGCCTACGTGCATGCCGAAAACAGCCGCAAGCTCAACGAGCTGGGCGTGCTGATGATCGACCTCACCCCGGCTGCCATCGGCCCCTACTGCGTGCCGCCGGTCAACCTGCTCGAGCACGTGGGCAAGGGCGAGATGAACGTGAACATGGTCACCTGTGGTGGTCAGGCCACGATCCCGATGGTCGCCGCCGTCTCCCGCGTCCAGAAGGTCGTGTATGGCGAGATCGTCGCCACCGTGTCGTCCAAGTCGGCCGGCCCCGGCACCCGCAAGAACATCGACGAATTCACCCGCACCACCGCGGGCGCCGTCGAGCGTGTGGGCGGCGCCGAAAAGGGCAAGGCGATCATCATCATCAACCCGGCCGAACCCCCGCTGATGATGCGCGACACCGTGCACTGTTTGGTAGAGGGCGAGCCGAAGCAGGACGAGATCCGCGAATCCATCGCCGCGATGATCAAGGAAGTCCAGAAGTACGTGCCGGGCTACCGGCTGGTCAATGGCCCGGTGTTCGACGGCAACCGCGTGTCGGTCTTCCTGGAAGTCGAAGGCCTGGGCGACTACCTGCCCAAGTACGCCGGCAACCTGGACATCATGACCGCCGCCGCCGCGCGCACCGCCGAGATGTTTGCCGAAGAGATGATCGCCGGCCGTCTGACCCTGAAACCCGTCTGATCACCCCACGCCCCGAAGGTCGGATCTTTTCCGACGCGGAGCGACGAACCGACGTGAGTTGTCGGACTGAAGTCCGACCTACAAGAGAACACAGGAGAACCCGATGGATCTCAAAGGCAAGAAAATCACCCTCCACGACATGACCCTGCGCGACGGGATGCACCCCAAGCGCCACCTCATGTCCCTCGAGCAGATGAAGTCGATCGCCACCGGCCTCGACGAAGCGGGCATTCCGCTGATCGAAGTCACCCACGGCGACGGCCTGGGCGGCAGCTCGGTGAACTACGGCTTCCCGGCCCACACCGACGAGGAATACCTCTCCACCGTGATTCCGCTGATGAAGCAGGCCAAGGTCTCGGCGCTGCTGCTGCCCGGCATCGGCACCGTCGATCACCTGAAGATGGCCCGCGAGCTGGGCGTGAACACCATCCGCGTGGCCACCCACTGCACCGAGGCCGATGTGTCCGAACAGCACATCACCATGGCCCGCAAGCTGGAGATGGACACCGTCGGTTTCCTGATGATGAGCCACATGAACAGCCCCGAAGGGCTGGTCAAGCAGGCCAAGCTGATGGAAGGCTACGGCGCCAACTGCATCTACGTGACCGATTCCGCCGGCCACCTGCTGCCCGACGGCGTGAAGGCACGCCTCTCCGCCGTGCGTGACGCGCTGAAGCCCGAAACCGAGCTGGGCTTTCACGGCCACCACAACCTCGCCATGGGCGTCGCCAACTCCATCGCCGCCATCGAAGTGGGCGCCACCCGCATCGACGCGGCCGCCGCGGGCCTGGGCGCCGGCGCCGGCAACACCCCGATGGAAGTGCTCGTCGCCGTGTGCGACCTGATGGGCATCGACACCGGCGTGAATGTCGCCAAGATCACCGACGTGGCCGAAGACCTGGTCATCCCGATCATGGACTTCCCGATCCGTATCGACCGCGACGCGTTGACCCTCGGCTACGCCGGCGTGTACGGCTCCTTCCTGCTCTTCGCCAAGCGCGCCAGCGCCAAGTACGGCATCCCGGCCCGCGACATCCTCGTCGAGCTCGGCCGCCGCGGCATGGTGGGCGGCCAGGAAGACATGATCGAAGACACCGCCATCACCATGGCCAAGGCCCGCGGTCTGGCCGTTTAAGGTCAGTCCAGGCACCGGCGGGGCGCTCCGGCGTCCCGCACCATCGAAACAGCCACGGAGAACACCATGCCGTTTGCGCAGGTTCATCTTGTCGAAGGTCATTCCGCCGAACAGAAGCGTGCGGTCATCACGAAGGTGACCCAGGCCCTTCAGGACGCCGTCGGCGCGCCCCGGCCCAACATCCGCGTGTGGATTCACGAGCTGCCCAAATGCGACTTCGGCATCGGCGGCGAGAGCGTCGAGGCGCTCGAAGACACCGCGCTGCCTTTTGCCCAGCTCTTCCTCATCGAAGGGCGCAGCGAAGAGCAGAAGCGGGCCGTCATCGAAAACGTGACCCAGGCGCTCGAAGAAGCCGTCGGTGCAGCACGTCAGGTGATCCGCGTGTGGATCCAGGAAGTACCCAAGACCAACTGGGGCATCGCCGGCAAGACCGCCAAGGATCTTGGCCGCTGAACCCGGTTCCGCATCAAACCGCTCCCTTCTTGCCAGGAGCGGCGCAGTACCGCAGTAGAAAAAATCATCCAATAACCACAAGGAGGAGAAACATGAAGAAGTCACTCATCGCAGCACTCGTCGGCGGCCTGCTCATGGCCGGTGGCGTCGCCCAGGCCAAGGAGGGCGGCGACCAGTACCCGAACGGTGCCGAAAACTGGTACGCCGGCGCGCTGCCGCCGCCGGGCACCTATTTCATCAACTACTTCGGTTACTACGGCGGCACGCTGAAGGACGGCGGTGGTGACACCGTCAAGCATCCGGCCACCAACAACAAGGAAGCCCGCGTCAATGCGGTGTTCGACGCCCTGCGTGTGGTGCACGTCACCAACACCCAGGTGCTCGGTGGAAACTGGGCGATGCACGCGATCCTGCCGATCGTGAACCAGAGCATCGGCAACCTGCCGGGCACGGTGGGTTCGGCCAGCAAGTTCGGCATCGGCGACATCACTATCGACCCGTTCGTGATCACCTGGCACCACAGCCCCGAGCTGCACACCGCCTTCGGCCTGGACATCAACCTGCCCACCGGCGCCTACGACAAGAACGACCCGCGCACCAGCATCGGCGCCAACTACTACAGCTTCGAGCCGATCTACGCCGTGACCTGGCTGCCGAAGGGCGGCTGGGAAGTCTCCGCCAAGCTGATGTACAACACTAAGACCCGCAACGACGACACCAAGTACAAGTCGGGCGATGAGTTCCACATGGACTACGTCGTCGGCAAGCACGTGGGCGAGTGGGCTTTTGGTATCAGTGGCTACTACCTTAAGCAGTTGACCAACGACAAGCAGAACGGAACGACCGTTGCGGGCGTGACTGATCTGATCTCCGCCGGCCGCAAGGGCCAGGTCTTCGCCTTCGGTCCCAGCGTGAAGTACACCACCAAGACCGGCACCATGTTCATCGGCCAGTGGCAGCATGAAACCATGGTCGAGAACCGCTTCCAGGGCGACAAGCTGTGGTTCAAGCTGATCACCCCGCTGTGATCACGACCTGAAGGAATCCCGGAAGGGCAGGGGGCTGCACTTCCGGGTTTGCAGTGCAAAAAATTGAAAGCCAGTCGGTGCAAACCGGCTGGCTTTTTTTGTGCTGCTTTTTGAGGCGATGTTTGTGCTGGCGGCGCGCCGCAGACCCGCGCAGAATCACGCTCCGTGAGCGCCCGGCGGCCTGCGCCAAGAACATGAGGAGACCTGTTTCATGCTGAACCTTCAAGACCCGAGCCTGCTGCGTCAGGCCTGCTACATCGACGGCGCCTGGGTGGCGGCCGACAGTGGCGAGACCATCGCCGTGACCAACCCGGCCACTGGCGAGACCATCGCCCGCGTGCCCCGCTGTGGTGCTGCCGAGACCGAGCGCGCCATCGCCGCCGCCGACCAGGCCCTCAAGACCTGGCGCAACACCACCGCTGCCGAACGCAGCCGCATCCTGCGCCGCTGGTTCGATCTGCTCATGAGCAATCAGGACGACCTGGGCCGGCTGATGACCGCCGAGCAGGGCAAGCCGCTCGCCGAGGCCAAGGGCGAGATCGCCTACGCCGCGGCCTACGTGGAATGGTTTGCCGAGGAGGCCAAACGCGCCTACGGCGAGGTCATTCCGTCGCCCTTCAAGGATCGGCAGATCGTCGTGACCAAGGAGCCGGTGGGCGTATGTGCGGCGATCACCCCGTGGAATTTTCCGTCGGCGATGATCACCCGCAAGGTGGCCCCGGCCCTGGCTGCGGGCTGCACCATCGTCCTCAAGCCGGCCGAGCAGACGCCCCTGTCGGCCCTCGCTCTGGCCGAGCTGGCCGAACGGGCGGGCGTGCCGAAGGGCGTGTTCAGCGTCGTCACGGGCAAGGCCAGCGCCATCGGCGGCGTGATGACCGCCAGCCCCATCGTGCGCAAGCTCACCTTCACCGGCTCCACGCCGGTGGGCAAGCTGCTGATGGCCCAGTGCGCCGGCACCATCAAGAAGCTGTCGCTGGAGCTGGGTGGCAACGCGCCTTTCATCGTCTTCGACGACGCCGACGTGGATGCCGCGGTGGCCGGCGCCATCGCCTCCAAGTACCGCAACGCCGGTCAGACCTGCGTGTGTTCCAACCGCTTCCTGGTGCAGGACGGCATCTACGACACCTTCGCCGCAAAGCTGGCCGAAGCCGCCGCCGGCCTCAAGGTGGGCAACGGGCTGGAGGAGGGTGTCACCCAGGGCCCGCTGATCGACGACGCGGCCATCGCCAAGGTCGAGGCGCTCGTCGCCGACGCGCTGGGCAAGGGCGCCCGAGCGGTGTCCGGCGGGCGTCGCCATGCCCTCGGCCGCACCTGGTACGAGCCCACCGTGCTGGCCGACGTGACCCCGGCAATGGCGGTGGCGAAGGAGGAGATCTTCGGCCCGGTGGCGCCGCTGTTCCGCTTTACGACCGAGGATGAGGCGATTCACATGGCCAATGACACCGAGTTCGGCCTGGCGGCGTATTTCTATTCGAAGGACCACGCCCGGGTATGGCGCGTGTCGCGCCAGCTGGAGTACGGCATGGTGGGCATCAACACCGGGCTGATCTCTACCGAAGTGGCGCCCTTTGGCGGCGTGAAGCTCTCGGGCATCGGCCGCGAAGGCTCCAGCCACGGCCTCGACGAGTACATGGAAACCAAGTACCTCGCCCTGGGCGGGCTGTAAGCGCACGACGCTTCGAGCCCGAAGTTTGCCCAGGCCGGCGAACGCGGGCCTGCCCTGCGGCTGGCGTGCTGGCCTACGATGCGGACAAGGCCGCCCGCAATGCGCTGCCGAGCAGGGACGACGGAAAAAAGTCATCCGGATCAGGGAACAAGCGCTGATCGCGCCGGTCAATCAGATGCAAGGCAGGACGGCGGCGAGCGGGGTCAGACCCGTCTCGTCGCCGTCGGCTTTTGGGCCCGCTGTTCCCGGCGCTTTTCCGCTACCCTGCGGCAAGTAAGGCCGCGACCAAGCCGGCCAGCAACATTCATCGACGACTTCATGACCTCCACCCCGACGCCCCAGGCCCCGGCCGGACGCCGCTGGCCCGCATCCATGCGGTCCCTGGCCCATCGCAATTTCCGGCTCTACTTTCTCGGTCAGGCGATCTCGATCCTCGGCTCGTGGATTCAGCAGGTGTCGCTGTCGTGGCTGGTCTATCGGATCACCGGTTCGGCGGCGCTGCTGGGCGTGACGGCCTTCTGCGCGCTGATCCCACAGCTTGTCGTCGGCCCGCTGGCCGGGGCGTGGATCGACAAGCAGGACAAGCGCCGCTGGCTGATCGGGGTGCAGTCGCTGCTGGCGCTGCAGGCCTTCGTGCTGGCCACGCTCACGGCGCTCGACATGATCGGTCCGGCGCTCATCATCCTGATGTCCCTCGTGCTCGGGCTGCTCAACAGCTTCGACACGCCGCTGCGCCAGTCGCTGATCGGCAGCTTCGTGGGCCAGCGGGAGCATCTGCCCAACGCGCTGGCGCTCAACGCGATGCTGTTCAACGCCGGGCGCTTCGTGGGGCCGCCGCTGGCCGGGCTGCTACTGGGGCTCACGTCCGAGGCGGCGTGTTTTGCGATCAACGGCTTCTCCTTTCTGGCGCTGATCGTCGGGCTCAAGCTGATCGAAGGCATCGAGCCGCCGCGAGCCAAGGGGTCGATGGGGCAGGTGTTCCGCGAAGGGGTGACCTACGCCTGGCACACCTGGCAGATCCGCATGCTGATCGTCACCCTGATCGCCCTCAATCTCACCGCTTCGGCCTACGCGGTACTGCTACCAGTGTTCGCCCGGGATGTATTTGCGGGTGGCGCGACGACCCTCGGCTGGCTGTGGGGTGCGGCCGGCTGCGGGGCGTTCGCGTCGACCATCGTGCTCGCCAACCACCGGCAGCTCCATGCGGTGATGCGGGCGGTGGTGGCGGGGGTGATCATCAGCGCGGCGTCGCTGATCGCTTTTGCGCTGGCCGGTTCGCTGCCGGTCGCGCTGGTCGCAATGGCCGGGCTCGGCTTCGGGATCTCGGTGTGTAACGTGGGCATCAACATGCTGATGCAGGGCATGGCGCCCGAAAAGCTGCGGGGCAGGGTGGTGTCGTTCTTCACCTCGGCGCGCTTCGGTTTCGATGCCCTGGGCGGCCTGCTGGCCGGCTTCATCGCCGGGACGATCGGCGCCGGCCACACCCTGCTGTGGGAGGGTGTGGTGCTGGCGGCCTTCGTGGTCTTTCTGCTCAGCCGCAGCCGGCGGCTCGTCAATCTCGCATCGGAAAGCCCGACTGGGTGATCCGAACACATGTTCTTCACCTTGGGCCGGTATACTTGCAGGTTCATGAATTTTGGAGCCACCCATGCGCTACGGAGAGTTTGACACCGCTTCCCTCATGTACATCACCAACCGCCCCGATCTCGTGTTCGAGCGCGGCGAAGGGGCGTGGCTGTACGACCACAACGGCAAGCGCTACCTCGATTTCATCCAGGGCTGGGCGGTCAACTGCCTCGGCCACTGTCCCGCCGAGATCACCGACGCGCTGGTAAAGCAGGCCAGGACCCTGCTCAACCCCAGCCCGGCCTTCTACAACGGCCCGATGGTCGAGCTCGCCGGCCTGCTCACCGCCAACTCGGTGTTCGACCGCGTGTTCTTCGCCAACACCGGCGCCGAAGCCAACGAAGGCGCGATCAAGCTGGCCCGCAAGTGGGGCAAGCTGCACCGTAACGGCGCCTACGAGATCATCACCTTCGACCACTCCTTCCACGGCCGCACGCTCGCCACCATGTCCGCCTCGGGCAAGGCCGGCTGGGACGTGATGTACGCGCCGCAGGTGCCGGGCTTCCCGAAGGCCGACCTCAACGACATCGCCTCCGTCGAGGCCCTCATCACCGACAAGACCGTCGCCGTGATGCTGGAGCCGGTGCAGGGCGAAGGCGGCGTGATCCCCGCGTCGCCCGAGTTCATGCAGGCCCTGCGCAAGCTCACCCGCGAACGCGGCATCCTGCTGATCGTCGACGAAGTGCAGGCCGGCATGGGCCGGACCGGCACCCTGTTCGCTTATCAGCAGTCGGGCGTCGAGCCGGACATCATGACCCTCGGCAAGGGCATCGGCGGAGGCGTGCCGCTGGCCGCGCTGCTGGCCACCGAATCCGTCGCCTGCTTCGAGCCGGGCGAGCAGGGCGGCACCTACAACGGCAACCCGCTGATGGCGGCGGTGGGTGTGGCGGTGCTGCGCAAGCTGCTGTCTGCCGGTTTTATGGAATCGGTGCGGGCCCGCGGCGAATACCTCAAGAAGCGCCTGCTCGAGCTGTCCGAGAAGCACGGCCTGAAGGGCGAGCGGGGCTGCGGCCTGCTGCGCGCGCTGATCCTCGACGACGACCGCGGCCCGGCCATCGTCAAGGCGGCGCTGGAGATGGACCCGCAGGGCCTGCTGCTCAACGCCCCGCGTCCGAACCTGCTGCGCTTCATGCCCGCGCTTAACGTGAGCGAAGGCGAGATCGACCAGATGATCGAAGCCCTCGACGTGCTGCTGAAGAAGTAAGCCGCGCTGGCCGGTGATCCGGTCAGGCCGTAAAGATGGCGCCGTAACCCGGCGCCATTTTTTGTTTACGCGGTGAGTTCGATGTAGTCGTGGGCGATCAGCTCGCCCATTGCCGCAGCGGAAACCGGCCGAGAGAAGTGATAGCCCTGGCCGACGCGGCAGCCGAGCTCGTTGAGGATCGCGCACTGCTCGGCCGATTCGATGCCTTCGGCGATGGTGAGCAGCGACATGTCCCGGGCGATGCTGATGATGGCGCGGATCAGGGTGATGTCGTCCGGGTTGCGGTGCAGCTCGGATACGAAGGAGCGGTCGATCTTCAGCACGTCGAAGCGGAAGTTGCGCAGGTAAGACAGGCTCGCGTAGCCGGTGCCGAAGTCGTCGAGGGATAGCATGATGCCCAGCTCGACGAGCCCTTCGAGGGTGTGCCGGATGCGCTCGTCCTGGTCCAGCAGCACGCTTTCGGTGACCTCGATCTCCAGCCGCGCGTTGCTCAGCCCGTGGCGGGCGAGGGTGTCGCGCACGTAGTCGACGAAGTCCGGCTGGCGCAGCTGAGGCACCGCGACGTTCACCGCCAGACGGATCGGTGCGGTGCCCTGGGCGTCCCATTCGGCCAGCTGACGACAGGCTTCGTCGAGCACCCAGGCGCCGATCGGGACGATGAGGCCGGTGTCTTCGGCGATGGGGATGAAGCGCTCCGGCGGGATCAGCGCCTCGCCCTGGGGCTGCCAGCGCAGGAGCACCTCGCAGCCGACAATGCGCATCGAGGCCAGATCGACCTGGGGTTGGTAGTGGAGCACCAGCTCCTTGCGAGCGAGGGCGTGGCGCAGGCCGTTTTCGATGTGCAGGCGGTTGGTGGCCCACTGGTTGAAGTCGGCGGTGAAGAACTGGAAGTTGTTCCGGCCCACATCCTTGGCGTGGTACATCGCCGCGTCGGCGTTCTTGATGAGGGTCTCGGCGTCGGTGCCGTTGTCGGGGAAGAGCGACACGCCGATGCTCGGGGTGATGTGGAAATCCTGGTTGCGCACCAGATACGGCTCGCCCAGCGCCTCGCAGATCTTGCGGATCACCGGCAGGGCGTTGGCCGGCTGGTCGAGGGCCGGGAGCACCACCGCAAACTCGTCGCCCCCCATGCGGCTGACGGTGTCGCTCTGGCGCACCAGGCGACGCAGGCGGGCGGCGACTTCCTGCAGTATCTCGTCGCCGGTGGCGTGGCCGAGGGAGTCATTCACCGTCTTGAAGCGGTCCATGTCGATCACCAGCACCGCGACGCGCTTCTTCTCACGCTCGGCGATGGCGATGGCCTGGGTCAGGCGGTCGTTCAGCAGGGCGCGGTTGGGCAGGCGGGTGAGGAGATCGAACTCCACCAGCTGGCGGATCCGGTCTTCGGCCTCCTTGCGCTCGGAAACGTCGAGGAAGGTGCCGATGTAGTGCAGCACCTCGCCCTTGCCGTTGCGCACGGTCGAGATGGTGAGCTGCTCGGGAAACACCGTGCCGTCGCGCTTGCGGTTCCAGATCTCGCCGCTCCAGGTGCCGGTGGCGCGGATCGTCTTCCACATTTCCCGGTAAAAAGCCTTGTCGTGGCGGCTGGAGGCGAGCAGGGAGGGGCGTTGCCCGATGACCTCGTCGGCAGAGTAACCGGTGATTTGTAAGCCCCCGGCGATCCCCTCTTGACCGTGTCTCAGGCTGACTCCGGCCTCCAC
>NZ_CALAYQ010000163.1:0-7302 GCF_937894855.1 uncultured Zoogloea sp. | reverse complement strand
GCAGATTTTTGGTGTTGGGCGACGAGATGTTGACGGTGATGTAGCTCGCCAGCGGGTAGGCCTTGTCGAGGCAGATCAGGTAGTCGTCGGCGGCGCGCTCGATGGGGGTGTCGGCGTTCTTGCCGATGTTGATCCCGAGGATGCCGCGGAACTTCATCTGCTGGACATTGCCGATCAGCGCGTCGATGCCGTGGTTGTTGAAACCCATGCGGTTGATGACGCCCTTGACCTCGGGCAGCCGGAACATGCGCGGCTTGGGGTTGCCGGGCTGGGCGCGGGGCGTGATCGTGCCGATCTCGATGAAGCCGAAGCCCATGCGGGCGAGGCCGTCGATAGCTTCGCCATTCTTGTCGAGGCCGGCTGCGAGGCCGATGCGGTTGGGGAACTGCAGGCCCATGACCTCGACCGGCTTGGCCGGAAGCGGGCGGGCGGCAGGAAGCAGGCGACCGGCGAGATTGAGGCCGGCGAGGGTGGTTTCGTGGGCGGTTTCCGGATCGAGGGAAAACAGCACCGGGCGGGCGATTTCGTAGAGCATCCGCCATTCTACCGCAGTGCGGAAAAGTCTTGTTTCTTCAATCAATCCACGGCGATACGCAGCTGTAGCCCGACGTAACCGCTATAACCGGGAAGATTGGGCAGGGCGACCAGATTGGCGCCGACGCGGCCGATCTGGGCCGACGCGGCGGGCAGAACGAGGATGGGTGACGGATAGCCGGTGGCGAGCAGGCCGAAGGCACCAAAGCGGAACGGGCCGGCTTCGAGGGGCATCCAGCGCCCGCCCAGGTAGAAGGTGTTGCGGTCGTAGCTGTTGCGGAAATAGCCCGCGGACGCCACCCAGGGCGTGCCGGTGAACTCGCGCTCCATGCCGAGGCCTGGATTCACCTCGCGCCAGTCGCGGCGGTCGGGCTGGAAATGGTGAGAGACACCGGAGAGCGTCAGCCAGTCCCGGTGCGGGGCGGTGGAGAGGTCGTCGAGGCTGGGCGTGGCGTTGGCGCTGATCGCGGAGCAGGCGAGCGCGGCGGCCCACAGGGCCTGGGTGGTGAGGGTCATGGCGGCGTGGAGTCAGTCGAGGCGGGTGAAGTCGGCGTCGGTGAGGGTGCGCCATTGGCCGCCGATGCGCCCCTGGAGCGGCCGGAAGCGCGCCTTGTATGCCATCTTGCGGCTGTCGCGGATCCAGTAGCCGAGGTAGAGATAGGGCAGCCCGAGTTCGCGGCACACTTCGATCTGCCACAGCACGCCGAACGTGCCGAGGCTGCCGGTGGTGATGTCCGGGTCGTAGAAGGTGTAGACGCTGGACAGGCCGTCGGTGAGGCAGTCGATGACGCTCACCATGCGCAGTATGCCTTCCTCGCGGAACTCGATGAGGCGGCTGTCCACGTGGCTTTGCAGCAGGAAGTGGGTGTATTGCTCGCGATTGTCCTGGTCCATGCCGCCGCCAGCGTGACGGCTGGCCTGATAGCGCTGGTAGAGGGTGTAGTGCTCTTCGGTGAATTCCAGCGGCAGCTCGCGGGGAAGCAGGTGGGCGTGGGCCGACCAGGCACGGCGCTGGCTGCGGTTGGGCTGGTAGTCGGCCACCGGGATGCGCACCGGCACGCACGAGCGGCACGCGTCGCAGTAGGGGCGATAGGTGAAGATGCCGCTGCGGCGAAACCCGCTGCGCACAAGCTCGCTGTACAGCGGGGTGTCGATCAGGTGGCTGGGAGTGGCAACCTGGGAGCGCGCCTGGCGCTCGGGCAGGTAGGAGCAGGCGTAAGGGGCCGTGGCGTAGAACTGCAGCAGGGAATAGGGGTAGTCCTTGAGCATCGCACGTCAGGTCCAGGGGGCTTGGGCACCGTCAATCGGCCAGCGGGCGGGCGGCGGGCCGTCGCAGGTGAGGGTGTCGAGCAGCTTCACGAAATCTTCGCGGGGAATCTCACGGCCACCCAGCGAGGCCAGGTGGCGGGTGGTCATTTGACAATCTAGCACGCGAAAATCCCGTTGCTCAAGGAAGCGCGCCAGGTGCACGAAGGCAATCTTGGAGGCGTCGGTGCGGAGGCTGAACATCGACTCGCCGTAAAAGGCGCGTCCGACCGCCATGCCGTAAAGGCCGCCGACAAGTTCGCCATCGACCCAGGTTTCGACCGAGTGGGCGTAGCCGAGTTCGTGCATCCGGATGTAGGCATCCTGGATGGATTGCGTGATCCAGGTTCCGGTGGCTTCGCGGGTGTCGGCGCAGGCGCGGATGACTGCGGGGAAATCGCTGTCGAGGCGAACTTCGTAGCAGGCGTTGCGGAGCGTCTTGCGTAGCGAGCGGGTGATGCGGATCTGATCGGGAAAGACCACCATCCGCGGATCGGGGCTCCACCACAGGATGGGCTCGCCGTCGTTGAACCACGGGAAGATGCCGCGACGGTAGGCTGCGAGCAGCCAGTCGGGTGTCAGGGCGCCACCGGCCGCAAGGAGGCCGTTGGGGTTGCGCAGGGCGCGGGATGTGGGGGGAAAATCAGGTTGGTCGCCGAGCCAGGGAATCATGTCACAGCGAACCAGGAGGCCGGCGGTGCCGGCAACGGATCAGTTGGCCTGAGTGGGCCGGGCCGAAGCGCTGGGCAGGACGCGGCGGGCGCCGTCGTAGCGGGCAGCCCAGTAGGAAACACGCATGTCCTCGACGCGAACAACGCCGCCGGCAGAGGGAGCGTGCACGAACTGGTAATTGCCGAGATAAATGCCGACGTGGGAGAACGCACGGCGCATGGTGTTGAAGAACACTAGGTCGCCGGGTTTGAGGTCGTTGATCTTGACCTGCTCGCCGGTCTGGGACATCTCGGCTGCAGTGCGCGGAAGGCCGAAGCCAAGGGCGTCCGAGAAGACCTTGCCGACAAAACCGCTGCAATCGAAGCCGGTGAGGGGGCTGGTGCCGCCCATGCGGTAGGGGACGCCAAGGAAGTTGAGGCTGCGCGTGACGAGCGAGCGCATCGAATCGGAGTAGCGCTCCAGCACAGTGGGTGCGGGGGCTTCTTCCTGAGCCGGTGCGATGGGTTCCGCAGCGTTGGCTGCGCCGGAGAGCGCGGCCGCTACAAAAAAGCCGACGATGGTCTTTTTGATAGGCATTTCATCAGTCTACCGAATGACGCAATTAGTGTAAAGAATTTCGACGGATATCGATGTTGCATTGCGCAATGTGCACTGCGCCACAGTATGCCGATGGCAGTGCCGGTAGTATTCGTTCCGCACTGGTCGCGGGCAGTAACGTCCGGGAGGCCGCGCGGAAGATGAGCTGAACCGGTCAGTACATCTTCACAAAAGGGCCCTTCGGCTTTCCGTGGCGAAGCACCCGCGCCAGTCGCACCAACAATCAGGTCACGCAAACAGGTTCAGGATGCCGTCCAGGCCGCTGTGGTTGAGGGCGTAGGATGCCTTCTCCCGGACGACGGGTTTTGCGTGATAGGCGATGCCGACCCCCGCTGCGAGCAGCATCGGCAGGTCATTTGCGCCGTCTCCGGCGGCGATCACGGTTTCGGATGCGAAGCCGTGGTGTCTGCGGACGAGTTCAAGCGTGTGGCGCTTGGCCTCACCGTCGATGATGTCACCTTTCACCTTGCCGGTAAGCTTGCCGGCGCGGATTTCCAGTTCATTGGCCACGGCGTAGTCGAAACCGAGCTGCTTCTGCAGGCGCTCGGTGAAATACGTGAATCCGCCCGACACCAGCACGGTAACGATGCCGGCCTTCTTGAGTCCGGCGATCAGGCTTTCGGCGCCCGGGTTGAGCTTCAGCCTTTCCTGGAACACGCGGCCCAGCGCCTCTTCCGGCAGACCTTCGAGGAGCGCCACGCGGCGGGTGAGGGATTCGCGGAAATCCAGCTCGCCCCGCATGGCGGCTTCGGTGATCTCGGCGACCTCGGTCTTCAGGCCCTGCATGTCGGCGATTTCGTCGATGCACTCGATGGTGATGAGCGTCGAGTCCATGTCGGTGACGAACAGCCGGAAATCCGCAAGCCGCCGCCCCTCGGGCACGAAGGCGAAGTCGAGTTCGTGGGTTTCGCAGTACGCGGCGAGTTCCGGGTGCGGGTTGGCGTTGATGAGCCGAACCGCATTCGGGCCAAGCCGACCCACCCCTTCCGAGCCGGTAAGGGTGGTCAGATCCTTCAGGGCACGGGTTTCGAGCTTGCGTCCCTGGACTACCAGATTCATCAAGCCTGGCTCCGCTGGGGCAGGACGTCGCGCAGGATGTCGCGGGTGTTGCGGATCATCTCCTCGGTGGTCGCCCAATCCACGCAGGCGTCGGTCACCGAGCAGCCGTAGCGCAGCTGGGTGAGGTCGGCGGGGATCGGCTGGTTGCCGGCTTCGATGTTGCTCTCGATCATCAGGCCGACGATGGAGCGGTTGCCTTCGCGGATCTGATGGGCCACGTCGCGCATCACCAGCGGCTGGTACTCCGGGTTCTTCCAGGAGTTGGCGTGGGAGCAGTCGATGACGATGTTGGCCGGCAGCTTGGCCTTGACGAGCGCCTTCTCGGCCAGGGAGACGGACACGGTGTCGTAGTTGGGACGGCCGCCGCCGCCACGCAGCACCACATGGCCGTAGGCGTTGCCACGGGTGCGGATGACCGACGACTGGCCCTGGGCGTTGATGCCGAGGAAGCTGTGGGGGGCGGCGGACGACAGGATGCCGTTCACTGCGGCGTCGAGGGAACCGTCGGTGCCGTTCTTGAAGCCGACCGGGGTGGACAGGCCGGAGGCCATCTCGCGGTGGGTTTGCGATTCGGAGGTGCGGGCGCCGATGGCGGTCCAGGCGATGAGATCGCCGTAGTACTGCGGAGCGATCGGGTCGAGGGCCTCGGTGGCGGCGGGCAGGCCGGCTTCGTTCACCTGCAGCAGGAAGTCGCGGGCCTTCTCCATGCCTTCGTCGATGCGGAAGGAGTCGTCCATGTACGGATCGTTGATGTAGCCCTTCCAGCCGGTGGAGGTGCGCGGCTTTTCGAAGTAGACGCGCATCACCAGCACCAGGGTGTCGGAGACTTCATCGGCGAGCTTCTTGAGGCGCTTGGCGTAGTCGAGGCCGGCGACGGGATCGTGGATCGAGCACGGGCCGACGACGACGAAGATGCGCGGATCCTTGCGGTCGAGGATGGCCTGCAGGGTGCGGCGGCCTTCGAGGACGACGTTGGCGGCAGCGTCGGTCAGCGGGACGCGGGCGACGATCTCTTCGGGGGAGGGCATGCGGTCGAAGGCCGCGATGTTCAGGTTTTCAGTCTGGGCGGTGGTCATGGCGGTGGCTGCTCATCAGCGTGGCGCGCGGGGCGCCGAATCCGGCATTTTACCTCGAAGTGGCGCCGCGCATCGTGCGCCGCGCAAGGCCAAGCACCGACGGCAGGCGGTGATCGACGAAAGGCGGCTTGCGCAGGCTGCGGCTGATCCACACAGTGGTCATGCCGAGGCGTTTGGCGGTGCGCAGGTTGACTGCGCTGTCTTCGACCATGATGCAGCGGGCCGGGTTCAGGCGGTGGTCGCGGAGCAGATGCCGGAAGCCGCGGATGCCGGGCTTGGGGTGAAAGCGCATCTGCTCGACCGAATAGACGTCGGCAAAGTGATGGCGGATGCCCATCACGTCGAGCACGGCTTCGGCGTAACGCCGGGGGCCGTTGGAGAAGACGATCTTGCGCCCCGGCAGACGACGCAGCAGGTGATGCAGCGCGCTGTCGAAGACGACCATCCGGGCGAGATCCGGAAACTGGTGGGTGTCGTCGAGGAAATGGCGTGGATCGGTGCCGTGGTGGCGCATGAGGCCCAGCAGCGTCGCGCCGTAGCGTCGCCAGTAATCCATCCGCATCCGGTTGGCGGCCGGCTCGTCGAGATCAAGTTCGCGCATGAGGTAGGCCGTCATGCTGCGGTTGATGTGGGGAAAAATGTGCGGGCTGGCGTTGTGCAGCGTGTTGTCGAGGTCGAACAGCCAGACGGGTTGCATCGGTCAGACGGGTTTGGGCTGGAAGCGGACGATGGCGCGGCCGTCGTCGGCGACCTTGGGCTCGGCTTTCCAGGCGTGGCCATAGACCACCTCGACGGTGACGGGCAGGCGGTCGTTCTTGCGTAGCTTTTCGTAGTGGCTGCGCAGGTGCTGCCAGTGCCCCTTGCCGACGAGGCCGCGGGGGCGGTTGGTGGAGGCGTTGGTGGAGCCGCTGGTGCGCAGGGCATTGAGCAGGTCGTCGAGCCCGGCGTAGGTGACGGTGATCATGTCCATGTCCATCACTGGGTCGGCAAAACCTGCCTTGACGAGGGCGTCGCCCAGGTCGTGCATGTCGATGAAGCGGTGCAGGTGCTCGGCGTCGGATTGCGGCAGGGACGCGCGGAGTTCTTTCAACGTGTCGGGGCCGAGGGTGGAGAACATCACCATGCCACCTACTTCGAGCACCCGGTGGGCTTCCTTCAGTGCGGGCAGCGGATCGTGCAGCCACTGGAGCATCAGGTTGGACCACACGAGCGACACGCTGCTGCGTGCGAGGGGCAGGGCGGTGGCGTCGGCGCAGATGAAGTCCGGCTCGGCAGGCTTGCCGAAACGCAGCAGGCGCTTGAGGAGGCCGGTGTCGCCGCGGGCCTGGGCGAGCATGGCCGGCGCCGAGTCGATGGCGATGCGGGGAATGCCGGGGTAGCGCTGGGCGAAACCGGGGAGGTCGGCGCCGGGGCCGCAGCCCAGGTCGAGGATCCGCGTCGGGGTGATGCGGATGTAGTCGAGGCGCTCACCCATGCGGCGAGAGACTTCCCGCGCGAGGGTGTCGACCTTGCCGTAGCCCGCGGCAGCCCGTCCGGCTCGACGGCGCACGAGGCGCGGGTCGAGCTGGAAATCGGGAGCGGTCATCGGGTGAGGCTTAGATGGACTTCAGGCCGAGACGGGCGAACAGCTTGTCGTCGGCGTCGGCGTCCGGGTTGTCGGTGGTGAGCAGGCGCTCGCCGTAGAAGATCGAGTTGGCGCCGGCCATGAAGCACAGGGCCTGGAAACCATCGCCGAGCTCCTGACGGCCAGCGGACAGGCGCACGTAGCTTTCGGGCATGGTGATGCGCGCGGCGGCGATCACGCGGACGAAGTCGAACGGATCAATGGCTTCGGCGCTGCCCAGCGGGGTGCCTTCAATCTGCACCAGGTTGTTGATGGGCACGGAATCCGGCGGCGGATTCATGTTGGCCAGCTCGGCGATCAGCGCGGCACGGCTCTTCTTGGTCTCGCCGAGGCCGACGATGCCACCGCAGCACACGTTGATGCCGGCGTCACGCACCTTCTCGAGGGTGTCGAGGCGATCCTGCAGGGTGTGGGTGGTGATGATCTGGCCGTAGA
>NZ_CALAYQ010000162.1:0-7308 GCF_937894855.1 uncultured Zoogloea sp. | reverse complement strand
CCAGCCACGCAAAACCGAAGATCGCCAGCCACTGCACCACGCCGAACACCCACAGCGCGCGGTTGATGCCCAGCTTCACCATCCACAGCCCGCCCAGGATGCCGCCGATCACGCTGGGCCACAGGCCGGCGTTCTTGGCGACGAGGCCGATCTCGGTCTTGGAAAAGCCCATGTCCAGGTAGAAGGGCGTGGCGAGCGCGGTGCACAGGGAGTCGCCCAGCTTGTAGAGGAAGATGAAGCCCAGCACCACCAGCGCCGAACGCATACCGTGGCGGCCGAAGAACTCGCGGAAGGGCTCGACCACCGCGTCGCGCAGGGTGCGCGGGGCGCCCCGGGCAGCGGCGGGCTCCTTCACCAGCAGCGTCATCACCAGCCCCGGCGCCATGAACAGCGCGGTGACCAGAAACACCTGCGACCACGGCAAGTGATCGGCCAGCACCAGCGACAGGCTACCCGGCACCAGCCCGGCGAGCTTGTAGGCATTCACGTGGATGGCGTTGCCGATGCCCAGCTCGATCTCGGGCAGCAGCTCGCGCCGGTAGGCGTCGAGGACGATGTCCAGGGTGGCCGACAGAAAGGCGATCAGCGCCGTGAGGCCGATCACCAGCCCGAGCTGATGGGTGGGCGACAGGGTGCCAAGCCACGCCACCGCCGCCAGCAGGAGCAGCATCGTCAGCGCCATCCAGCCCCGCCGCCGGCCGAGGAGCGGCAGCGCGAAGCGGTCGAGGAAGGGCGACCAGACGAACTTCCACGTGTAGGGAAACTGGATGAGCGCGAAGGCACCGATCGCCTTGAGGGACAGCCCCTCGGTCTTCAGCCACGCCGGAACCAGGTTGAGCAACAGGTACAGCGGCAGGCCCGACGAGAAACCGGTGAGCACGCAGATCAGCATGCGGCGGTTGGCGAGGGCGCGCCAGGGGGATTCGGTCATGGGCGGAACGGGGAAGCGGAGAGAAGGATGCAGGCCAGCGGGGGATGATAACAATCGGTTACTTGATCTTGCCGCCGGCCCACCGAAAAATGCGTCAATCAGGGTGGAAAAATAACGAGGAGACCCGAATGTACACCGTCACCGTCGTGTTCCGGGCAGACCGGGAATACGAATTTCATGTGCACGCCGCCGACGTGGCCAATCTCACCAAGGCCAGCGCCCAGGACTGGCTCCATGATGAGTTCGACGAGCTGGAATGCACCCCGAGCAACCCGGTGGGCAAGGTGCTGATGCTCGACGTGATCCTCAACGTGGCCAAATACGGTGGCGAGCAGCGCTTCGCCCAGGGCGGCGAATGGGCGCGGAGCTTCGCCAGCAGCGTCGCGGTGGTGCTCGACCGCCCTGCCGTGCGCATCGACGTGCCGGGCTTCGTGGTGGGCTGAAACGCCACCCCTGCACCGCGCCGCCCCGAGGCCTAGAATGGCGGCTGGCGACGGCATCCGGCCGTCGAACGGGGATGACACGCGGTGGCAGGCACACGGACAGGCAACACGGCCCACGGCTTTCGCCGACGGGCGGATCTGATTTCCGGGGCGCGGCCCCACGCCGGGAGCCGGCCATGACGCGCCGCGCGCCCTGGTGGAAGGGCCCACGGGGCGAATGGTATGTGGTCGCCCAGGGCGGCATCTTCGCGCTGATCGCCTTCGGGCCGTCGTCATTGCCGGGCCTGCCGGCCTGGCCGCGGGTGCTGGAATTTCCCGGCCGGGCGCTCGGCGCAATGCTGCTGGCCCTCGGCGTGACGATCTGCGCCGCCGCCGTGCTGCGTCTGGGCCGCAACCTCACGCCCCTGCCCCATCCGCGGGACGACTGCCGGCTGGTGGAAACCGGCCCCTACGGCTGGGTCCGTCACCCGATCTACTCCGGGCTGATTCTGGCGACCTTCGGCTGGGCGCTGATCGCCCAAGGCTGGCTCACCCTGCTGTGGGCCGCGCTGCTGCTGGTGTTCTTCGACATCAAGTCGCGGCGCGAGGAGGTCTGGCTGCTGGAGCGCTTTCCGGCCTACGCCGACTACCAGCGGCGCGTCCGCAAGCTGATCCCCTTGATCTACTGAGCCGCGTCAGCCCAGCTCGGCCCGGTTGCGGCCGTTCTGTTTGGCGCGGTAGAGGTTCGCGTCGGCGCGCCGGAACAACTGCGCCAGGGCACCTTCGGCGCGGCTCATGTGAACGCCGCCCACCGACAGCGTGCTCACCCCCCACTCTGCATTGCGCGCATGGGCGATCCCCTGCCGGCACACCGCATCCACCGCGACCCGGGCGATCTCGGCGAGCGCTTCGGGGGTGCAGCGGGGCAGCATCATCGCGAACTCCTCGCCGCCATAACGCGCCACGAAGGCATCGTGGGCAAGGCGCCGGGCATTGACCTCCTCGACCACCTTCTGCAGCGTCGCGGCGATCGCCCGCAGGCAGTCGTCGCCCGCCAGGTGGCCGTAGTGGTCGTTGAACAGCTTGAAGTTGTCCACGTCCATCATCAGCAGCCCGAAGGGCGCGCCGCAGCTGATCGCCTCGCCCCACTGGTGGTCGAGCCGCAGATCCATGTAGCGGCGGTTGAACAGGCCGGTCAGCCCGTCCTGGCTGGCCTGGGCCTCGAGCTTGCGGTTGGCGAGGGAGAGTTCGGCCCGCAGCCCGGCGATGCGCGCCATGGCCTTCATCTTGGCCTGGACCACGCCCTCGGGGGCCGACTTGGGGATGAAGTCGTCGCCGCCGGCCTCGATGGCCATGACGAGATTTTCCGGGGTGTCGGAGCCGGTGAGGAAGATGATCGGCGTCCACGCCCATTCCTGGGTGGCCTCGACGGCGCGGATCTGCTTGGCGGCCTCGAATCCGTTCATCACCGGCATCTCGATGTCCATCAGGACGAGATCGGGCGCCGACGCCTGAAAACGCTCGACTGCAATCTGCCCGTTCTCGGCGATGACCACCTCATGGCCAACCTCGACGAGCCGCGCGCCAAACACCGACGTGATGGTTCGGGAATCATCCACCACCAGAATCCGCATACCCCCTCCCCCAGCCCGTCTTTCTTATATCTAAAGTAATAATATCCCGAAATCTCCCGCCTATCCGGGTACACGCAGCAGCGCCGCCTCAAGCGCTGACACTTGGTTCAGATCAAGGCTGGCCGCCCGCCGCCCGCCGATACTCGCGGGCATGGACACCACCGCCCCACCCCAGCCAGCCCCCCACCCGGCCAGCGCGCCGCCCGGTGATCTGGCGATCTGGTTCTTCATCCTCGCCGAGCTGCTCGCCTTCGGGGTCTTCTTTGCGGCCTATGCCTTCGGGCGCGCCCACAACGTCGAACTCTTCAACACCATGCAGGAGACCCTCGATCGCAAGGCCGGCGCATTCAACACGGTGCTGCTGATCACCGGCAGCTGGTGCGTGGCCCGGGCGGTCGAGGCGGTCGGCCGGGCCCGCGCGCAGACCGGTGCACGCTGGCTCCTCGCCGGCATCGCCTGCGGCGGCGGCTTTCTGGTGGTGAAGGGCTTTGAATACGCGGCGAAGTTTGGTGCGGGCATCAACCTGTCCACCAACACCTTCTACATGTTCTATCTGTCGCTCACCTTCTTCCACTTCATGCACGTCATCCTCGGGCTGGTGATCCTCACCGCCCTGTGGTGGAAGACCCGCCAGGGCGACTACGGCCCGGACAACATGAACGGCATCGAAACCGGCGCGGCCTACTGGCACATGGTCGATCTGGTGTGGATCGTGCTGTTCCCGCTCGTATACGTGATGCGCTGAGGGATTGCGATGAACACCCGACACCTCAACATCGTGCTGGTCGTGCTGCTCGCCGCCACCGTCGCCACCTTCGAGATCGGCGAGCGCGGCGGTGGCGGAACGGCCGCAATGGCCATGCTCCTCTCCATCAGCTTCATCAAGGGCCGCCTCGTGGTGCTCGACTTCATGGGCCTGCGTGGGGTCAAATTCTTCTGGCGCGGCCTGCTGCTCGGCTGGCTGCTGCTCGTCTCGACGCTGATCGCCGTCGCCTACTGGATCTCCATCCCATGAATGCCCCGATGACCACCAACATCCCGTTCTACGAAGCCGCCGGCAACGAAGTGGAAGTCTTCGAGCAGGCCTGGAAAAACCGCCTGCCGCTGCTCATCAAGGGCCCCACCGGCGTGGGCAAGACCCGCTTCGTCGCCCACATGGCGGCGCGGCTGGGGCTGCCGCTGTACACCGTGGCCTGCCACGACGATCTCACCGCGGCCGATCTGGTCGGCCGCCACCTGCTGGGCGACGGTCAGACGGTGTGGTGCGACGGCCCGCTGACCCGCGCGGTACGCGAAGGTGGCATCTGTTACCTGGATGAAGTGGTCGAAGCCCGCCGCGACACCACCGTGGTGATCCACCCGCTCGCCGACGACCGCCGCGTGCTGCCCATCGAGCGCACGGGCGAGCTGCTGCACGCGCCCGACAACTTCATGCTGGTGATGTCCTACAACCCGGGCTACCAGAACTTCCTGAAGGGCCTCAAGCCCTCCACCCGCCAGCGCTTCATCAGCCTGCGCTTCGAGTTTCCGAGCGCCGCGCGGGAGGAGTCCATCCTGCTGGGCGAAGCCGCCTGCGACCCGATGCTGGCGAAGCAGCTCGTCTCCATCGCTGCCCGCCTGCGCAGCCTGAAAGATGTGGATCTGGAAGAAGTGGTGTCCACCCGCCTGCTGGTTTATGCGGCCAAGCTGGTGAAGGTCGGCCTCGACCCCATCGAAGCCTGCCGCTCGGCGCTGGTGGAAAGCCTCACTGACGACACCGACGTGGCCGACGCGCTGCTGGAGGTGGTGAGGGCAACGTTCGGGCGGTGACGGCGGGCGGCATCGCGAGCACTAACGCTGCGGCGGCGCAAGCACGAGACGAACACCTGCGGCCTCAGCGAGGGCTGCAAGACGGCTGCGCTGCGCCTCATCGTCCAGCACCACGAGCAAAGACACGTCGGACACAGCCTTACCCTTGACGTCCTCCAACGCCCGGGCAACTGTTGCTGCAGTCAGGGCGTCATCGTCGCCGACAACCCCCAAGACCTTCACTTTAAATTTGCCCTCAAAAAACTGCCGCACGACACCGGAATTCCCTGAGGGAACGCCGGAATTGAGGGCGCCGACCATCAGCATCGTGGCGAGCGCATTATTGGCCTCCTCAATGCTGACCACAGTCACCGAGTTCTGACCCTGCTCGGCCGCCAGCCCCATGATCCGCTGGTGCTTGGTTTGAGACAGCGGATCAGCAAGTGCGACAACCGAAATCAGGCTGGCAACCAGAACAACCAGCAAGTTACGCAAGCAAAACATATATAAATAACACCAGCAATGAATTAAGCCATTCATCATACCCGATGTTATTTACGACGATCAAATACAGCAGCGATCAGCGCAGAGGTGGAAACCCACTCAATCCACTTTCGCTATGTGCTTGCGACCCGTTTGCGTGCGCGCCAGCTTGCCGTCGCGCATCAGCAGCCCGATCACGCTGTACGACAGATAGTCCTTCGACCCGCCGCCATAGTCGCTGCGCAGCCCCAGCAGGCTGGCGGCGTCGGAATTGGAGATGCCCTGCGGGTTGGCCTTGGCCAGTTCGAGCACGGCATCCTTGAGCAGCGCCAGTCCGATCTGCGCCTTCTCCCGGACACCCGCGGGCACAACGACGGCCGGCCGGCTCTTGCGAGCAAGCCCGGTTGGCATGACGGCATTGGTGAGCAGCCCGCCGGTTTCAAGCGTTCCGAACGCGGCGATCAGCTCGGCCTCGATCTTGAGCGCCTGCGCCTCTGTGAGCGCATCCACCAGCCGGGCCACCAGCACCTTGCCGCCCGCAGCTTCGATCTCCCGGATCCGCCGGCCCTTGGGCGAATCGTCGGGATTGACCAGATGGTCGTAGGAGCGCGTGCCGGTGCCCTTGCCGATGTAAAACGGCATGGCCGGCGATTGCCGGGGATCCTTCAGTGCATAGACGTAGTACGACGTAGCGGTGCTCATGCTCGCCCCCAGGCAAAGGCGGTCTGTTACAGCAACGGCGCCAGCCACCTTTCCGCCTCGGCCACCGTCATCCCGGTGCGCTGCGCCCAATCCTCCAGCTGATCCCGCCCGATCTTGCTGACGGCGAAGTAGTGGCTGTCCGGGTGGGCGAAGTAGAAGCCGGAGACGGCTGCCGCGGGCGTCATCGCGAAGCTCTCGGTGAGGCCCATGCCGGTGTTGGCTGGCACGTCCAGCAGCTTGAAGAGGTCGCCCTTGACGGTGTGATCCGGGCAGGCCGGGTAGCCGGGCGCCGGGCGGATGCCCTGGTAGGCTTCCTTGATGAGCTCTTCGGTGCTGAAGGTCTCGGCCGCCGAATAGCCCCAGAACTCCTTGCGCACGCGGGTGTGCAGCCATTCGGCGGCGGCTTCGGCGAAGCGGTCGGCGAGGGCCTTGAGCATGATCGCGTGGTAGTCGTCGTGGGTGCGCTCGTAGGCGGCGAGACGGCCCTCGATGCCGAGACCGGCCGTTACCGCGAAGGCGCCCACGTAGTCGGCCACGCCGGATTCCTTGCCGGCGACGAAATCCGCCAGGCAGTAGTTGGGCTTGCCGGCGGGGCGTTCGTGCTGCTGGCGCAGGCCGTGCCAGGTCATCAGCACGTTGCTGCGGGATTCGTCGGCGTAGATCTCGATGTCGTCGCCCACCGCGTTGGCGGGGAACAGGCCGATCACGCCGCGGGCCTTGATCCACGGGTTGGTGTCCTGCTCGGCGACCATCCGGGCGAGCATCACCTCGGCGTCGGATTTGAGCTCGCGGGCGGTCTCGCCGACGATCTCGTCGTCGAGGATCTTCGGGTAGCTGCCGGCCAGATCCCAGGTCTGGAAGAACGGGCCCCAGTCGATGAAATCCACCAGCTCGGCGAGGTCGATGTCGAAGGCGTGCACACCCAGCTGGGCGGGCTTGGCCGGCGTGTAGGCCGGGTCGAGGTTCCACCGGAAGGCATTGGCGCGGGCGGCGTCGAGCTTGACCATCGCGACGCCCTTCTTGCCGGCGTGCTGGGCGCGGATCTTCTCGTAGTCGGCGGCCACGTCGGCGGTGTAGCCCTCGCGCTGACCTTCGGAGAGCAGGCTGGTGACCACACCCACCGCACGGCTGGCATCCGGCACGTAGATCACCGGCCCGCTGTAATGCGGGGCAATCTTGATCGCGGTGTGGGCGCGGCTGGTGGTGGCGCCGCCGATGAGCAGCGGAATCGACTGGCCGTCGGCAAAGCCCTGGCGCTGCATCTCGGCCGCCACGTGGCTCATCTCTTCGAGCGACGGGGTGATGAGGCCGGACAGGCCGATGGCCTGGGCGCCGTGTTCGCGGGCGG
>NZ_CALAYQ010000161.1:0-5449 GCF_937894855.1 uncultured Zoogloea sp. | reverse complement strand
TGGACCAGATCGATCAATTTCTTGAGCTTGCGAAGATCCATTGTGTTCCCCTTGAATGAGCTGGTCCCCGCCGAAGGGCAGGGAGCCGGTATCTGGAATTAGGCGCGAAGGGCGCTAGGACGGAAGCGCGCAGGTGCGGGGGTGTGCGCCGCTCGGACGAGCGTGCGGAAAATCACGGCCCCGGGGCCGGGCTGAACATGCGCGCAGTGCAGCGTCTGTTCAGCCGAGGTGATGGCCCAATGGCGGTTTTTGCGCGTCATGGACGCAAGTTTGCCGTAATTCGGCGCAAGTTGTCCACCGCCAGGGGCCGGCGGCGGGGTTCAGGAGCCGGTCAGTTCGGCCAGTTTGCGGTCGAGTTCGTCTTCGGACAGGGTGCCCAGCTTGACGAGGCCGAGCTGGCCATTTTGGGTGACGATCACGGTGAAGGGCAGCGCCTGGGAGGTGTTGCCGAGGGCTTCGGTGAGCCCCACGACTGACGGCGAGGCGATCACCAGCGGGTAGCTGACCTTGTTGGCCGCCTGGAAATCGCGCACGTTGTCGGCGGTGTCGATGCTGATCCCCACGAACTGGACGCCCTTGTCCTGGTATTTGGCGCTCATCGCCGAGAAGGCGGGGATTTCCTTGCGGCATGGCGGGCACCAGGTGGCCCAGAAGTTCACCACCAGCACCTTGCCCTTCCAGTTTGCGAGGGGCTGTTTGGCGCTGCCGCTGTCTGGCAGCTCCAGCGCGAGGAGCTTGTCGAGGGCGGCCTGCTGTTCGGGCGAGGCGGTGGGGGCGCTGGCCGGGGGCGTGTTGCGGCGGGCCGAGTAGATGCCGGCGGCGCCGGCGGCCAGGGCGACGATGATGACGAGGACGATGCGGAGGGTTCGGTTCATGGCGTGGTGCCGGCGGTGGCCGGCGTGTTGCTGACGAGGGCTTCGACGACGGAGCGGCGGGCGCGTTCCATCTGCCGTGCGCCGTGGGCGCCGCGGCGGCTGACGCGCTCGATGTCCTGGGCGTAGATGCGCAGCTTGAAGGGGATGTCGTCCCAGTCGAAGACGAGGATGGCCTCGGGCCCGTCGGGCTGGTTGCGGCGCGGCTCGCGGTGTTCGTAGGCGACGTTCTGGTTGAGGAAGAAGATCTCGACTTCCTTGGCGCTCTCGGGGAAGAGGTCGATCTCGACCTCGGAGTAACGGCCGGCGGTGCCTTCGAGCACGGCACCGGTGAGATAGGGGCGGAAGGCGTCGAGTTCGCGCATCACCTCGATGGCAGCAAGGCGCATCACCTGCTGGCGTTCAAGGTGCTCCTCATCCTGGAAAACCGCCAGATAGGTGCGGACCTCGGCCTCGATCTCGGCGTTGTTGGGCAGTTCGTCGGCGTTGACGGCGCCCAGCTGGCGGGCGGCCTTGCGCTTGGCGAAGCCGTAATCGCTGATGCCGTCTTCGGCGATCATCCGGGCGGCCAGCGCGGCGATCTCGCGGCGGAGGTTGCTGCGATGGGGAACGGCAGGGCGCGGCATGGGCGGTCGGAGCTCCCCGTTCGATTAGAATAGGCCCCATTCTACACACGACTGTTGCGGCGCTGTTTCGGCCGCCTTCTGGATTCCATGCATATTCATATTCTTGGCATTTGCGGCACTTTCATGGGTGGCGTGGCGCTGCTGGCGCGGGCCGCCGGCCACAAGGTGACGGGCTGCGACGCCAACGTCTATCCGCCGATGAGCACCCAGCTCGAAGAGCAGGGCATCGGCCTCGTCGAAGGTTATGGCGTCGATCAGCTAGGCCTTGCGCCGGATGTCTTCGTGGTCGGCAACGCGATCTCCCGCGGCAACCCGCTCCTCGAGGCGATCCTCGACCAGGGGCTGCCGTACGTCTCGGGCCCCCAGTGGCTGGCCGAGAACGTGCTGCAGGGGCGCTGGGTGATGGCGGTGGCCGGCACCCACGGCAAGACGACGACCACCTCGCTGCTGGCGTGGATCCTCGAAGATGTCGGCATGAAGCCGGGCTTTCTGGTGGGCGGTGTGCCCAAGAACTTCGGCGTGTCGGCGCGCCTGGGCGAGACGCCCTTCTTCGTGATTGAGGCCGACGAATACGACACCGCCTTTTGCGACAAGCGCTCCAAGTTCGTCCATTACCGCCCGCGCACGGCGATCCTCAACAACCTGGAGTTCGACCACGCGGACATCTTTGCCGATCTGCCGGCGATCGAAACCCAGTTCCACCATCTGGTGCGGATCATTCCCAAGTCGGGCCGGATCGTCGCCAACGGGGCCGAGGAGTCGCTGCAACGGGTGATCCAGCGCGGCTGCTGGTCGGAGCTCGAATGGTTCAACGACGCCGCCGGTTGGTCGGTGGCCGAGGGCGCCTTCGAGGACGAAGTGGTGGTGCGTTTCGAGGGCCGCGAGATCGGCCGCAGGCGCCTGCCCCTGTCGGGCACCCACAACCGGGCCAATGCGCTGGCCGCCATCGCCGCCGCCCGCCACGTGGGCGTGACGCCTGAAGTGGCGCTGGACGCGCTGACCCGCTTCGAGGGCGTCAAGCGCCGGCTCGAGGTGCGCGGCACGGTGCGCGACGTGACGGTCTACGACGACTTCGCCCATCACCCCACCGCGATCACCCTCACCGTCGAGGGCCTGCGCCGGCAGGTGGGCGACGCGCGCATCCTGGCGGTGCTGGAGCCGCGCTCCAACACCATGAAGCTGGGCGTGATGAAGGATCAGCTGCCGGCCAGCCTGGCCCAGGCCGACAAGGTGTTCTGCTACGCCGCCAACCTGGGCTGGGACGCCCGCGGCGCGCTGGCGCCCATCGCCGGCAAGACGGTGGTCGAGGACGACCTGGACGCGCTGGTGAAGGCCATCGTCGCCGAGGCGAAGGCAGGTGACCGCATCCTGGTGATGAGCAACGGCGGCTTCGGCGGCATCCACGCCAAGCTGCTCGCCGCGCTGGCGGGCTGATCCGCCGGCCCCGCTCCAGCCGGCGGCGCGGGGCGCTTTAGTTGAGCATGTCGCCGACGTGAGAGAAGATACAGAATCTGGAAATAAGAAGTTGCGGCTGAAAGGCGGGGGCTCAATCGCTGCCCCCTCGACCCCCGCTATTGGAGGTTTTGTGATGACATTCCGTCAAATTCTTCTTGCGTCTGCCGCTGTTGGGGCCATGGTGCCTGCCATGCCAGCCCTGTCGGGTGATGACCTGATGGTTGCCCCGCACTATAAAGATTTTACAGACCGTCGTGTTGTCGGCTCCGCTGCGCGTTCGTTTGTGAAGCGATTTACAGATTTAGCTACTTTGCCTGCTGTAGAAGACGCTGGAATGCGAGATTTCTTGAATTCGACATTCAGGGTTGCGGCTGATTTTGATCAGCCCATCACAGATGCCGCGCGCACTTTTACCGAGCTGTTGCAAAAGCCTCAAAAGGCATCCGACCCCATTGTTTATACCCACCTGAACCCTATCAGCCCAGAAGGCGTAGTCACCACATTTGCCGCGCGTGCGCCAGATGATGTCTTGGCCAGCTCCTCTACAGGTTTTGAATGGGGAGGCCAGATGGTTGCCTTCAGATATTGTATTGAGGTAAAGGGCCAAGTGGTATCGTATGGCGGTGTTGGTTATAACGGCTTGCCTGTTGCGCCAACTTCTGGGTCATCAATTCCGCGTAAAGTGGGTAAACCGATAATCGACCCCGCGACAGGTGCTGTTGTGGTGGACGCTGCCACAGGTCAGCCGCGCACATCCTTTGTTTTTGCCTGTAAAGCGGTGTTGGCTCAGCCAATCAAAGATTACATTGCATCCCGTTTAGGTCGATGAATATCAATATCACGACTACCTTTCCCTTCCACGCTCTCGCCCCCAGAAGGACGACCTGAATCCAGTCGTCGCGCTGCGCGCTCGGGCTGCTTCACCTGCTCAAACGTGTTCACAGGCCCACGCGGCTTTTGCAGTTCCTCTTCCTTGATCTCGGCGGCAATGCGCTGCCGCTCTGTCTTGTGCCATGTCTCATCAAGCTGTTCCAGCTCGTGGCGCTGCTTCTTTTCCAGCCTTCGGACCTCTTCCGCGTAACGCGCAGCCTGTGCCCGCTGTGCGGCTTCGTCAGCGGCTTCCTCTCTTGCGGTGCGCCCTGTGACCTCGGAAAGCCACTTGGACAGACGGTGATGCTCTAGCGCACTACCTCGAAACGCCTCGGAAAGCCCGCCGCTGGCACCCGGCCGCGGGCTTTTTCTCGCTCGAACACCCGGGCCACGGCGGCCAGGGTGGCGCATAGCAGCAGCGCCGCGCCGGTGTTGTGGGCGACGGCCAGCGGCAGCGGGAGCTGCAGCAGCACGTTGGCGATGCCGAGGCTGATCTGCAGCGCCAGCGCCGCCAGCAGCGCCATGCCGTGCCGGCGTAGCAGCGGCTGGCGACACAGCAGCACGCCCAGGCCGCCGACGACGATCAGCACCACGCCGGCGAACAGCCGGTGGGTGAAGTGGATGGCGGTGAGGGCGGCGCCGGGCAGCAGCGCGCCGGAGGCGGTGGCGCCCAGCTCGCGATCCAGCGTGAAGGCGTGGTGGGTGTCCATCTCGGGCCACCAGCTGCCCTGGCAGGTGGGGAAATCCGCGCAGATGGCGGCGGCGTAGTTGCTGCTCACCCAGCCGCCCAGGGCGATCTGCACCAGCACCGCGAGCAGCGCCCCGGCCGCCAGCAGGCGCAGGCCGGCGGAGGTGGCGGAGGTGGCGGCGGGCCGGGCCGGGCGATGTTCGCGCAGCCAAAGCAGGGCGAGGATCGCCAGGGTCGTCATGCCGCCCAGCAGGTGGCTGGTGACGATCACCGGTTTGAGGAGCTTCGTCACCGTGAGCATGCCGAGCAGGGCCTGGCCGATCACCACCGCCAGCAGGACGATCTCCAGCCACGGCCCGCGCCGGGCCCGCTGACGCCACGCAAGCACTGCAAGGCCGAGGATGCACAGCCCCAGCGTGCCGGCGGCGTAGCGGTGGATCATCTCCTTCCAGGCCTTGGGCGCCTCCACCGGCTTGCCGAAGGCGGCCTCGGCGCGGGTGACTTCGTGGGCGGCTTCGGGCACGCCGATCAGCTGGCCGTAGCAGCCGGGCCAGTCCGGGCAGCCGAGGCCAGCGTCGGACAGGCGCACCCAGGCGCCCATCGACACGACGATCAGCGCGAGTACCAACGCGAGGCTGGCGAGGAGGCGGTAGCTTCTGCTCACAGCAGCCGATCCAGGAAGAGCGCCGCGAACAGCCCGGTGAGGTAGATCAGCGAGTAGCGGAAGGCGTGGCGGGCGCGGGCGTCGGAGTAATGCCGCCACAGCACCCAGGCTTCGCGCAGGTAGCCCAGGTTGAGCACGCTCACCAGCGCCACGTAGATGCCGCCCGAGAGGCCGAGGGTGGCGGGCAGGTACGAGACGGCCGCCAGCAGCACGGTGTACAGCAGGATGTGCAGGCAGGTGAGCGGCACGCCGTGGCTCACCGGCAGCATCGGCA
>NZ_CALAYQ010000160.1:0-6375 GCF_937894855.1 uncultured Zoogloea sp. | reverse complement strand
CGATGACGATCCGGTCGCCCCCCACCAGCGCCACCCGGTTGCCGCGCCCCACCGGCCGGTCGTTCACCGACGACGGGTTGCCGCCCATATCGACCAGCACAAACTGCCCACCGTCGAACTCTACCCGCGCCTGAACACGGGAAATGTGCCGCTCGGGATCGGGCAGAACCAGCTCGTTGCCCTCCTCCCGCCCGATCGCCCCACCGCGGCTGTCGAAATCGAAGGCCGCCGGGCGGGCAGGCGGGGCGCCATTGAAGCTGATGACGGAGATGCGCATAGACGTGTGCCCACGGGTCAAGGGAAGATCAAGCGTAGGATTCTGGCACAGCAGCGCTTAAGCTACGCAACGTATATCATTGGGCTAAAAAATGCATTTCCCATCTATTGCAGAATACCAGACTGCTCGATATCGCGCAGGACAAACGCAAGAATTCAGATCGCAACCAGTTGATTCTGCATCCGAATGACTGTCGGACGGGCGAAGATTATTGCACGTTGGCTCGCGAGGATATCTGCCAGTGTCAGCGCTGGCCGGACGGTGCTGAACATGATCCCAGGTTCAGCGCGTTGTCCTGATCACAAGGAAGGAATCCTTCAAGTTTGGCCAAGCGGCTTCTGATGCCTCCACGGCACTTGAACTCTCTCTCCCCGCCCGAATCGCTGGCGACGCGGACCCCCGCCGTGCGGCCACCCCTCTCGCTGTAATCGAACACAGCGTAGTCGAAGCCCTCGTTGCGAAAGAGCACCTCTATTCTGTCGACACCCGCCCGAAAATAATGGGCGTAGCGAAAGACATGACGACCACCATCGGCGCCTGGAAAAGCGAGTTCGATGTGTCCTACTCTACCGAAGCGGTACTGGATCTTATCGTTCCCGCCTCCACACAGCGCGACCCAGCGGCCAAGACTTGTCTGGCAAGAAAAGTAGATATCTTCCCGTTCGGCGCACAGGCCGCCGGATGCTTGCGGCGGCGCAGTGGCCACAGAGCCGCTGATCAGGCCCGCACACAAAAGGGTGATGAGCTGCTTCATGGTAGATTGGAACCCGCTGTATTCTGCGCCGCCAGGGCGACATAGCGCCGATGAGCATCCCGCAGCTTTGTGTCGTAAGCGTTCTTCAGATAGCCCGGCCCGTTATAGGCTTTCGCAAAGCGCGCCCAGTCGTGCTCGCGTAGTGCGGACAGCATGGTCTTGTTGCTCATTACGAAATGGGTGAACGCCTTCAGATGCTCTGACTCCGACTGGCTCATCGCCAGTACGAACGCCTCAACGGACGTATAACCGGCCGCCTTGAAATTGTCACCCATGATCTGAAACCGGCCCCATGACGCCGAACGCAATGCTGCCTCAGGCGCAAGCCGGTACGCCTCTTCCAGCTTTGCGTATTGGGCCGAGAATTTTCCGTAGCCGCCTTGCTTGGCGCTCGAAATACCTGGATGCTCAACGTCATACTTGGCAGCCGTATAACGGTGAAAATAGTGGCGCTCGAAAAGTATCCGTGGTCGTCCAGACTCGTCGAATGCGTGACCGCTGGTCTCGACTTCGGCGATTGCCTGGATGGCAGCGACATCCACTTTGAGCTGGTCGGCAGCTGCGGCGTAATCGGCTGCACTCAGCCCCCTTTCGGGGTTGCGACACTCACGGAACAGGAACTCCAGATCGATGGCATGCGGCGGGCGGCGCTGCTGCCAGGAAACCGGAGTCGGATAGTTGTCCGAACTGGCGCAAATGCTGCCGGGGCGGGGCGTGCTGCAGCGGGGGAGCGTGCCGTCATCAATAGACCACAGGTGGCGTGTCGCGCACAGCGGACCGGGGATGCGAAAATTTGCCATCTTGTATTCTCTCTTTAGCGGAAAGCGTTGGTCCGAGGGGCCGCGGTACGTCGTACGATTGATCCATCACTTATCGAAACATGATGGCGATGTGCAGCCTTTTTCAAGATATGCGCGGTCGATCCCCCGACAAGCCGTCAAAGTTACATCGCATTCAACTACCTCGCAGCTCTCCATCGCGGCACCTGAGCTTTTCAAGTATTCCACAGCGCACGCAGCCTTGACCCTATCGGAAGCCTCAGCCGATGGAATTGCGGACCTCTCGCGTGAGGATTTGCGCTTCGACCGCCGGGCCATTGGGCTGAGGCGGTAGTCAGATACATGCTCCACCCCGGGCGTTTTGTAGCAAAGCGGGACCGCCGCGACCGGCTCGAGATCCGTCAGGCGCCAAGCTCCTCCATTGACCACCCCCTGCCCCACTATACTTGCGTCAAGGGTGGAATGTGCGGCTATCGCCCTACATCAAGCCAGCAGCCCGCGCATCCGCATTGATATCCCGCATTACCTGTCGCTCAGTGACCTGCGACAAAATACTGAGATGCACATGCGCATCAAGCTTTTGTAAGCTTTGCAGCGATGGGCTGCCACTTAATGCCAGTGCGGGGACAAAGCCGTACACAGTATCGTGGTCAAGCGGGCCGAGCTTCGCCAAGGCGCGCTCGAATAGCGGATGGCCCTTGTCGTCCATAAGATCGAAGCTTTCGCGCGAAATGGATGCGAAAAAAAACTGTAGCGACTGATCGGCCCCTCTTCGGGCGAATTGCTCTGGATTAAATTTGGGAAAAATCATTCCCCAGGCGGTCAACACCTTGAGCGACTGACCCGTTTTTTCTCCCCACAGTATCAACCCGCCAAAAGCAGTTCGCGCTATTACATGATAGGTATCTTGCGCCATGAACGGCGTGTTTCCAATCCAATCGAGCATCGTTTCTTCCCACGCTTCCGGATCAACCGTCCAAAAAAGCCCCTTAGCATAACCACACCAACCGTAAAGCTGCCAATATTCGAGCAACTTGTCAGGCAATCTACCGCGGAATTTTTCGATTGTTTCAGGTGGGACGGGGTGACATGAAAAAGCTGGCCCAAACCCTGAAAACCCTAGAAATTCCTCCATGAATTTATCCACATCAGCCTCCTTATATCATTTGCAACGCTTTAGTTTCACGTTCATCTTTGCCTCTTTGCCGTATTTCTCAAGTGTCTTTTTAGCGGCATCATCCAAGCTCTTCACTCGTTCCCGCCACTGACGCCCGATTGAGGAATTAACCCCCCGATCGCCCATCGAAGTAACCACATCCTTACCACCTGCTATCAAATCCGGGCTATGCAAGGCGGCCAACGAATCCATTCGCTTCTTAGTCATTTCTTTGGCTTTTTTTAGTGCAGCCTCACCAAACTCACCTTGATCTAATAGCCTATTCTTGGATTCTTCAAAAATTTCTTCCGCATACTGTTTGCGAGCTTCCACCTGTGCAGCACCAGTCCCCTTACGACCAAACTCCTCGAATTTTGCTCGCCCGTTCAAATACTCCTCAACCGTCATCTGATTCATACCTTGCTCTTGGTCTCGGAGCTGCCGATCATACTCGGCTGGGTCGCCTTTCTTATTCTTCTTAAAGCACTTTACATCGTGCTTCTTCATTTGCTGTTTAACAACGCCACCTTCGGATTTGCCTGACGCCTTTTTCGCCTTCTTCGCCGCCTCCCGCTCCAGCTTTTCCTTGGCAGCCTTCTGTGCCGCTTCTTTTGCCGAATGCGCCGCCGCCTCCTCGACGGCCTTCTTGGCTGCTTGCTTTTCGAGCGCCTGTGCGCCCTTCCTGGCTATTTTCCCGGCCGTTGCGGCCATGCCGCCAAAGGGCACCATCGCCGCCGCGCTCAGAGCGGCGCTGACTTTGTCCCCTTCCGCAAGATAGATCAAGGCATTGGCGCCGTCTGCCACTTCTCCGACGCCCGGAATCAACCCGACCACATCAAGCGTGGTGTGTAGTGCGTCCGAGCCCCAGCGATTCCACCAGCCTTCTTCTTTGGGGGTGGGTTTTGGCGGTGGGGCGCTGTTGCCGGGGCCGCTGGCGTTGGGCTGGGTTTGCGGGACGATCAGCCCCTGGGTGTTGCCGATCGGGCCAGGCGCGGCTTGATTGTTGGGTTTGACTTTGCCCTTGCCGCTCACGGTGCTTTCCAGTTCATCCAGACACTGTCGCCGGTGCGCACAATCGGTTGGCCATTCACGTAGACCGAGCCGCTTTTGCCGATGTTGTGGCTGATCGTGGTGTGGGTCTGGCTGACCACGCCTTTGCCGCCGCCCGCTTCGTCGCCCGTCACTTTGTCGACGAAGCTCTGGTTGTGAAGATAGGCGGCCTTACCCTGGAAGAAGACGTTGGGCGAGCAGTGTTGGCTCATGTCCATCGTGTGGGTGATGGGGTAAGGGACCGGCACGCCTTGCTTGCTCGGCGTGAGGCAGACATCCGGTGCGAGGCTGACCAGACGGAACTGGGCGTCTTGGGCGGTGGCGGTTTCGCTGGCCATCTCACTGTCCTTTCTGGATGGCCGCGTTGGCACGGCGGGCGGCTTCGATGTCCCAGGTGCCCAGCTCCATCCGTTCCACACCGGCAGCAGCGCCAACCACGGCACGCTGGACGACGCTGAGTTCGTAGGCTTGGAAGTCGAAGATGAGAGTGTCGGTGAGCAGAGGCTTGAACAGCGGAACGCCGACGTCCAGGTGAAGCAGTAGCTTGAGCACCGTAAGCGTCGTCCCGCCCCCGTCTTGACGCCTCAGACCTTCAGCCTCTCCAAGCGCTCATTCACCTCAGACAAATCAAAGCGCCCGGGCTCGAAGTCCTCCCCGCACCACGCTCGCATCTCCTGATGCTCGGGGTGGTCCGGGTCGAGGATGGCCTCGAGGAAGTCGGCGTAGCCCGGTGCGCCGCCCACGTCTTCGGGTGGTGCCGCGTTGGCGCCGGTGAGGCACAGGGCGCTGGCCGATAGGATGGGATCCGGCGGGTGGCGTTTCTCCACCTTGATCCGGTGTTCCCAGTGATCGCCGAAGTCGTAGATGTACTTGAACGACTTCATGCCCCCCAGCGCGGTCTTGAGCTGGATGCGCTGCTCGGAACGAGGCGGGTCGCCCCAGTCGAACTCTGGATCGGGGATGCCGTAGCGCTCTCCGGCGATCTCGAATTCGTGCAGATGCCCGCCGTGCCAGCCCATGACGCACTGGATGACGTGATGAAGCTTGGCGAGGGTGATCGACTCGGGCACGACGATCCGACGCCAGATGGCGGGCTTGATCCCGGCAAGGTCAATGCGCAGTTGCAACAGATCGGCCAGTTTGCGGGTGCGCGGCTTGAGGGGGACGACGGTGCTCATGTCAGGCGGCTTTGAGAAGGGGCTTGGCAGGATCGAGGTTCCAGGGCAGCAGTTCGTCGATCCGGTTGATCGGGTGTTCGGCGATCCGCGTGAGCACTTCGCGCAGGTAGGCCTCCGGGTCGAGCCCGCTCAGTGTGGCGGTACCGATCAAACTGTACATCGCGGCCGCCCGCTCGCCGCCAGCATCCGATCCTGCGAAGAGAAAGTTCTTCCTCCCCACGGCGACCGCCCGCAGCGCGCGTTCGGCGGCATTGTTGTCGATCTCGAGATGGCCGTTCGTGCTGTAGCGGACCAGGGCCGGCCATTGATTGAGCGCGTAGCCGATGGCCTGCATCAGGTCGGATTTGCGCGACACCCGTTTGCTCTGCGCTTGCAGCCAGTCATGTAGCTCCGCCAGGCGCGGGGCGGCCTCCTGCCGGCGCAGCAGCGCCCGCTCGGCGGGCGGCTTGCCGCGCGCCCGGGCTTCGATGGCATACAGCGCCTGGATCCGGGTCAGCGCCTCGGCGGCCAGGGGCGAGGCGCTCGCCCGGTGGATGTCGTAGAACTTCCTCCTCACATGAGCCCAGCAGGCGGCCTCGACGATCGCTCCGCCCTCGAAGAGCGCGTCGAACCCCGCGTAGGCGTCCGCCTGCAAGACGCCCTTGAAGGGGGCGAGGTGGGCTTGGGGGTGGAGCCCCTTGCGGTTCTCCGAGTAGGCGAACCACACCGCCGGCGGATCCAGGCTGGCGGCCGGTCGATCGTCGCGCACATAGGCCCACAGCCGCCCGGTCTTCGTCTCGCCCCGCCCCGGTGAGAGCACCGGCAAGGGGGTATCGTCGGCATGCACCTTGCCAGCGGCCATCACGTAGCGCTTCACCGCCTCGACCAGGGGGCTGAGCAGGGTATGGCATTGCCCGACCCAGTCGGCCAGGAGGGCGCGCTCCAGGGTGAGCCCGCTGCGGGCGAAGATGGTGCTTTGCCGATAGAGGGGCAGGTGATCACAGAACTTGCCCACCAGCACATGGGCCAACAGCGCCGGCCCGGCAAAGCCCCGCGCGATGGGCCGGCTGGGCGCCTCGGCCTGGGCGATGTGATCGCAGCGGGCGCAGGCGAGCTTGGGGCGCACATGGCGAATCACCTTGAAGCGGGCCGGGATGTACTCGAGCATCTCCGAGACCTCCTCGCCCAGGGGCTTGAAGGCG
>NZ_CALAYQ010000159.1:0-9195 GCF_937894855.1 uncultured Zoogloea sp. | reverse complement strand
CGAAGTTCTGAAGCCAGGCGTTGGAGGCGTAGCCGGCGTACTGCGTGCTGCTCCAGTACCAACTGGGGTCGAAGGCCTCGGCACCTTCCTCGCGGAAGGCCTCGACGGTGGTCTGCGGGGGTGCATCGGGGGTGTAGGCGTAGCTGGGCAGGTAGGCGCTCGGGTTATCGCCGCTGCCGCAGTAGTTGCTTTCGTCGGTGGGCTTCAGGTTGCGATAGCAGATCTCGAGCTCGTCGCGGCTGGGGATGTACCAGTCCGTGTTGCCGCCGATGACGAGGCCGCGCACGAGGGCGGCGACATCGCTGCCGGCATAGGCCATGGCCTGGGTGTTTGCGACACCGTCAAAGAAGCTGCGGGCACCTTCGACGGTGTCGCGCGGCCCCCATTCGCCGGAGATCTCGCCGGCCAGCTTCGGGGCGACGATCAGGCCGTAGGTGGCACTGCCGATCCGGATCAGGCCGGCGAAGAAACCGCCGCCGAAGGCTTCGCCGATGGCGGGGTGGGTGGGTTGTTGGTTGCGGTCCATGATTGCTCCTGGTTATGCCTTGGTGGCGGTGGTGGCCTTCGCCGGGCGGCGGGCCGATTTGGATTTGGGTTTGTCGATCTCGACGGCGAGCTCGTCGATGGTCTTGCCGGTGCTCTCCCATGCCTCGACCCACAGGGGCTTCTTGCCCTTGCCGTCCCATTCAGAGTCGGGGGCGTTGGGATTGCGATAGATGACGGTGGTGCCGGCGTCCTCGCGTTGCTGGTCCTTCCGGACGCGCTCGGGGTCGATGCCGATGCGTTCGGCGGCGGCGAGTAGGCGGGTGGGCTGGGTGTTGCTGATCCATGAGATGGACTTCACGTCCTGGGCCAGCACGATGTCGCGCAGGACGGCCATGAGTTCCACGTCGGCCATGTTCGGCAGGCGTTCGTGCAGCCGTTCCAGCGCTTCCTTCTTCTTGCACTCCGGGTACCACGTCTGGGCGACCAGATAGCGGTATTCCTCGTAGAGGCGTTCGAGGCCGAAGGTGGCCAGCTCGAGAAGATCGGGGGTGGTCAGCATCAGCACGGGCTGCGAGCGGATCTCGTTGAAGAGGCGGCGGCGGAAGCGGTTCTCGGCCTCGGCGGCTTCTTCCTCCTTCTTGCGTAGGGCAAGGGAGTCGTTGGATCGGGTAATGAGCTCCACGCCCAGATCGCGCAGCGCCTTCGAGAGATCGGCCTTGATGACGATCTCCTCGAGGGATTCGCCGTCTGGATGGTCGAGCAGCGTCACGGGCACCTGGCCAGCCGGCACCTGGCTGAACAGTTCGCGGTACTTGGGGTAGCCCTCCAGCTCGTAGCAGCGTTCGTTCAGGGCGACGTAGCCCTCCTGGCAACTCGACGTGGGGTAAGGCCGGATCTTCTTGGCGGCGCCGCCGCTGATCGTCTCGCGACCTTCGGCGGCGGCACGTGCCTGCAGGGCAGCCTTGTGGGCCTCGACCTTCTGGCGATAGCACACGTTGTCGGTGCAGACGTCTGCAAGATCGGGCGCGGTGTCGGGTTGGTTGCCGAGCCGGTCGCGGCAGTTGGTGCAGCTGGTCGAGGTCGGGTGCAAGTGCTCGTCGTTGATGTCGAACGGTGCGCGCTCCAGGCGGTGGGTAAAGTCGCGCTGGATGTAGCGGGCGGCTGCCCGGTAGCTCATCGGCTCGCCGTCGTAGTCGAGCTTGGTGACCTCGGCCAGCGCCGTGCGCTGCAGGCCAGCGTCGGGGATGCGTGAGACGAGCAGCGCCACGCTCTCGGTGATCTTCTTCTCGCGCAGCGCGGCGCGGCCTTCCTCGCACAGGGCCAGCAGCTTGAGCTTGGCGTAGATGTAGGCCTTGCTCTTGCCCACCTGGGTGGCGATGTCCTGGGCGCTCATGCCCTGGTCCTGCAGCTGACCAAAACCCTCGGCCTCGTCGATGGCGTTGAGGTCTTGGCGCTGCAAGTTCTCGACCACCTGCATGCAGATCACGGTCTTGTCGTCGAGGTGGCGCAGCAGGATCGGGACAGACCGCAGCCCTGCCAGGCACGAAGCCCGCCACCGCCGTTCGCCGGCAATGATCTCCAGCTCGGCCTTGTCTGCCAGCGGCGCGGCGCGCTCCTTGATCTCGGCCGGCAGGGGGCGCACGAGGATGGGCTGCATCACGCCCAGCTGCTTGATGCTCTCGGCGAGCTCCTGCAGCTCGGCCTCGGGGAAGCTCTTGCGGGGGTTTGTGGGGCTGGGAAAGAGCAGCTCCACATCAGCGGCCAGCAGCTGGCCTTCGTCGGGGATGTTGTCGCGGGCGGTCATGCTGCTCTCCGGATCTGGTTGGATTTGTCGGCCACGGGCACGGCGTGCCAGCCGGCCGGGATGGTGGGCGAGAGGGCGAAGCGCTCGCCGTTGGAAATGAGGTGCAGGTGTGCTGCGCAGGCCTGCTGGGCGACGTCGAACAGCAGGGCGTCGTCGGGTATCAAGGTGGTCACATTGGTCATGACGTCTTCCTCTCGATGATCGTGTCGAGGTGGGCGATGCCCTTTGCAGCGGCGCCGCGAAGGGCGATCAGTTCGGCCACGTCGGTGGCTTGCTCGGCTGCGTCGATTGCCACGGCGAGGGCCGCGCCCAGCACCAGCGCCCGGGGAGCGCCTTCCACGGCGTTCGCCATCGCGGTAGAGAGTTCGTCGAGCTTCTGGAGAAGGTCGGGTTTCGGTTTCTGGCTCACTGGGCGTCCTTGTTCATTCTTTCGATCCGCTGCGAACCCTTGCCGAGAGTCGTCTCTGCCCAGCGCCGGTCGGAATTGACCATGCCGGTAAGGGAGCCGGTGATGGCACGGTCCTGCAGCGCTGCCTCGAACGTGATGCCCATGCGGGCCAGTTGAGTGCGGTCGTAGGCCTCGCGCAGCTGCGCTTCGGTGGGTGGCGGGAAGCGGGTGTTCATGTCGTTACTTTGTCGGTGGCGTTGCCGTTGCCGTCGGTGTTCCACATTTCAAGGTGGCGCAGTGCGATCGGGCGGTGACATTCGCGACACCGGCGCCGATCCGACGATGCGAAGTTTTCTTTCGCAGCCTCGGTTGCCTCTTCTGGTGAGTGGGCCGACACGAATGTGCGGAGCTCTTTGCGCACGTTCGGCCAGCGGTGGCAGAGCGGATGCACGCATAAGAGCCGGCCTTCATAGACGGTCACTTTTCGGGGCTCTCGAACGGCGCTGTGCTCGCCGTGACGTACAGGGGCACGTCGATGCCGGCGAGGCGCAGGGTGTAGTCGGTGTGGCCGGGGTACTGGTCGGTGATGCGCAGACCCAGCCGGGTGAGCGCGGCCTCCAGCCGCAGCGGGTTGACCGGCCCAACCTTCACCCACACATGAATGGCGCAGCCGTCGGCGCGGCCGTTTGCCTCGGCCGGCACGCCGGCGCTGGAGAGCCGCTGGGCCACGCTTTCGGCTGTGGTGATGTCTGCCTGCCGGGCGGCAAGGGTTAGCAGGGCTTGCGACATCTGCTCGGCCACCTGGCGGGTGATCGTGATGGCAAGGGTGCTCATTGCTCATCCTCCAGCCCGTTGGCGCCCATCAGCCGGCACACGAACCAGATGAGTCCGGCGTAGCAGACGAGTCCGATCAAGCCCGCGATGATCTTGAAGGCCATGGCGATCACTCCTCGACGGCCGAAGCCGGAATTGGCCGCACGCGGGCCGGCGTGGTGCTGTCGCCGATCGTTGCGGGGCGCGTCGGCTCGGCCATTGAAGCGGGTGCGATCACGCAGGGGGAAGTGGTGTGCCGGCGCATCGGATCTTCGCGGAGCGCATCCTGGGCGCGGGCCAGCCGAAGGCGGGCGAGGCGGGCCTGGTGCTCGGCCATCGCCTCGCCAGGTAGCGGGCTGGATTCCATGCGGCGGGCGATCGCCTGCTGCAGCTGGGCCGCGCGGCGTGCGCTCTCGGCCTGGCGCGCTGCATTGCGGCGGCGTGCCCGGCAGTCGAGCCGGTGGGCAATCCAGACCACGCCAAGGATGCAGACGATCATCACGACGATTGCGGCGGCGTGGGTAGGGGCGATATCAGCCATGTGTGGCTCCTTCGGTCGTAGGGGTGTTGGCGAAGTAGGAGAGCGCCGCGTCGGCGACCTGCTGGTCGAGTGCCTGCACTCGGGGAGCATCGATCAGCCCGAGGTTGGCCAGCGCATGGCACTGGCCGTAATGCACGTCCGAGTCGCGGCCCTTGCGGCGGGCGTCGGTCAGGCGCAGATCGGCAAGGGCGGTAAACAAGCCCTCGGCGATCTCCTCGAGGCGGGCAAGGCGCTGGGCGGCGGAAGGGGAGGTGGGCATGGCGGCGACCCTCAGAACTTGATGCCGATGCCCAGGCGCAGGTTGTTGGCCACGCAGGTGGCCTCGATCACCAGGCCCGCGTTGAGCGCCATGTCCCGGTAGCGGGAGGGCAGGGCGTGCAGGGCAGCCGCGCCGAGCATCGCTGACAGCGCAAAGTACCGATCCACCTCGCCAACACTCGGGTGCTCGCCAAGCAGCGGGTTGGTCTCGTGCCAGCGCACCGGGTGGCGGGCGATGTTGCGGGTCTGCGCCCAGTCGGCAGCCGTGAGGGTGGCGAGCGCTGCGGCCTTTTCCAGTTGGGGCGCGGTCCATTCGTCTGCGGCCGTGGCTGGGGTGTGGCCAACGGCGGTAGCTAGTCCCGCTGCGGCGATCTGGAGGCGCGCCAAACGCATGGTTTGCCGGTGGGTGATCTGCATGCGGCGTATGGCGCGCTGCGCCAGTTCGCGGGCCTGCCGGTAGGTGGGGTGCGCTTGGCCAACGCGGTCGCAGTGTTCGTCGGCAAGGCGCAGGGCGTAGTGGGCCTCACGGAAGCGCGCGGTGCGGCGCTTCCAGATTTCGTGAATGCGGTTGGCGCGGGCGTGGTCGGGCTTGGTCATGGCGGCCTCCGGTCAGGCGTCGAACGGCATGGGTACGGAGCCGGCGATCGGCTCCCCTTCCTTGGTCTTCAGCGGCATCAGCACGCCGCGCAGCGGAAGATTCGAGAAGGTGATGTGAACCGGCTGTTCGTTGGCGTCGGCCCCTTGCGGGCTGTAGCGGTGCAGACTCATCTCGGCCGGGGTGTTCTTCAGGCCGTAGAGGGCGATTTCAAGCAGGGTCTTCTGCATGAAGGCGCGAACGGGATTGGTTGGGCCGGACGGTTTGGCGAGCGGCTGCCAGCTGGGAAACTCCTCGCCAACCTTGATCTTCTGGAAGAGCACCGGCTCCGGGCTTTCCTGGTTGGGCCAGACACGACAAGCGCTGAGGGTGTCGCCATCGATCACGATGGTGTCGGCCCAGATGCTGCTGCTGAAGATCGGGTCATCTTCGATGGGGTAGCCGCAGATGGCAGCAATCTCGTGCAGCGGGTCGAAGGTAAAGCGGTGGCTTGCGGTGCCCTTGGCGTCGTAGGCAATCATCAGCAGTGCGCCGTTGGTGGCCACGACGTATACGCCGCCTTCGGGGCAGGGCTCGATCAGCACCTTCTGCAGGTGGGTGCGCGGGTCAAGGATGTCCGCTTGCGCGGCGAACACCCACCGCAGCCGGTCTGCGCTGAAGCGGGCGGTGGGCTTGATGGTGCTTTCGGGGGTTTGTGCGGACGTTTGCACGATGTTCTCCAGCCTCCGGACCGCCCGGCCGGTGGTCGGGTGCGGTGGAGGTGAAGAAACAATAACCGAACAGTTAAGTTTAGGTCAATAACTGTTTAGTTATTTTGCGTTGGTGGAGTGTATCTGTACAATGCAATATATGGGCGCCACACTACTGCAGCGAAGCAAAGACACCCTGCCGAACGGTGTGGTGATTGAGATCGTGATCTGGGCGGTGGAGCCGCCGGTGCGCGGTAGCATGCATGGCTACAAGTACCGGCTCTACGCGGGCCTGCAAGGCAAGACGCTGGTCCGTTACGACAACGAAGCGGGGAAGGGCGACCACAAGCACGTGGGGGCCGATGAGGCGGAAGTGCCCTTCAGCTTCGTGTCGATGGCGCAGACGTTGCGTAGCTTCCTGGTGGAAGTCGACGCACTGACAGGAGGTTGATCGTGGCAAATTGCGCAATCATCGGAGTCTCGGACTGGAGCAAGGCCCGGGACGGCCTGCTCGCCCTGGCGGATGCGCTCGAGGCGGGGAAGGTGGGGGAGCCCGCCGACTACCGGCTGAACTTTGCCAGCGCTGCGCAGCTGCTCAGCGAGCTGCCACCGCGTCGCCTGGATACGCTACGTGAGGTGAAGCGCGCGGGGCCGGTGTCGATTTACGCGGTCGCAAAAGCGCTTTTGCGCAATTACTCAAATGTGCATGCCGATGTGCAGAAGCTCATCGAGCACGGGCTGATTGAGAAGGACGAGGGCGGGCGGGTTTTCGTGCCCTGGGACGATGTGGTGGTGCGGGTGGATGCGTCGCTGCTGCAGGCGGCGTAGGTGCCTAGACCATTTCGAGGCGTTGCTCGGATTGGTGCAGACGCCTGCACAAGTAAAAAGCCCGCGCAAGCGGGCTTTGTTCGTGGTTCTAGGTGAGGGGCAGTGGGCCTGCCTGTGTGATGTTTCGCATCTGCAGAGCGACTAAGGGGTCTTGTCTATCTCGTCATGGGGGCCGCATGCGCGAAGGTAGGCTGTGCCGTCTTCCAGGGTAAAGCTTGCCTTGTGGCTGTCGCTTGATGTGATGTGGAAAGTGAACACCTTGACTTTCTTCTTGCCATCCACGGCAGACGTCACCATCTTCGACTTGAGGGGGTGCAGGTGTAACTTGGCAGGCGCGCTGCTTACGTCCACCAACAGCAGATCCGAAATAGCCCGCTTTGCCTCCTTGCGGATCCCTTCGCCTAGCTTGAGGAAGGTGCGCTGAAAAACGGGGTTGCTCGCATCGATCGCCGTGATGGTCGTTTGTCGTGTGGCGTCGGATGCGGGTCGCTGAGTGTAAGGGGCTTTCTCGCTCATCGGGCTCCGTGCTCGATGCGATCAAACAGGGCATCCAGCTCGGAGGGGGAGCGAGCGACAAAGCCTTCGCTCGGACGGCAGAGGCTGGCGTCGTGCTCAAGCAAATCCCATCGAAGCTTGACCGCCGCGGTGATGTTTTCGTCGAGAACCGCCGCAAGTCGATCCACCGACTGTTTGATCGGCTCCGGCATGCCCTTTATTTGGATGCTCCGCTTTATGCGCTGCACGGTTTCGCGAAAACCCCTCACGGTGGAAAGCGTGTCGTCGAGCATGTCTTCAAGCTTGCCATTCGGGTCGATGGTTTCGCCGTTCTCTGAGGTCTTGGATACGTGTGCGGAGAGTTCGTCCAGGCGAAAAGTGTTCTGAACGATGCGATCCGAAAGATGATCAATCCGTACAACAAGCCAGGTGCCGCTGATCGCGACGGCGAGGCGCAGCACCCATGGAGGCATGCGACCGAGCCACGACATGCGGTGGGCGTCGTGTTCGGCGGCGCGGACTGCGATATCGATACTAGCGGTGTACATAAATAGCCCTCACATGCAAAAAGCCGCAATCGGCGGCTTCTATCAGACAAACAGTATGCGGCGACGTTCCGCCAACCGTCAAACCTTAACGACGGGCGGTCGTGAAGCTTGAGGTGCCTCCGGCCGGTGCGCCCGCTTGCTGCGGCTTGCGCCTGTCAGCCGTGGTGCAGACGCCTGCACAAGTGAAAAGCCCGCGCAAGCGGGCTTTTGGTTTCATTTCTTCGGGGGCGACGGGTTAGAAGGCGGGCTGGGGTCGGCCTCGGCCTGGGCGGGCTGGAGCTTGTATCCGCCGACCTCCGCTAAGGTCTCCAGTAAGCCATAGCGGTTGCTCCACACGACGAGCAACATGAGGGCACCCAGAATCACTACGGCGACATTGGCCAGAATGTTCTGCAGTAGACCGGAGAAGAACCCAGGGATCGCCTTGGGTATCTCGGTGAGGATCGCTTGCTTGTATTCGTGCAGCACCTGTCGCGATCCTGCCGCGTGGCGCACCTCGATTTTCTTGACTTCTTCCTCGTACCAGAGCACGTAGCTTTGCTCGATTTCACGCGTAGCTTGTTCGAGCGTTGTTTCGACGAACTGGTCGATGATCTCTTTCGCCTGAAGGCGATACCCCTGCATCTGGGTGGGGGTGTTGGTTACTTTGTTGAAATGGCTGAGCTCGGCATCGTTCGGATCGCGGCCGTGCTGCGCCTGAAAACCCTGAATCCACTCGATCTTCTGTTGCTTGTAGCGGGCGTAAGCAACAATCCCCATCATGTCGTTGGGGGCTTGGACCAGCTGGCGATAGATGTGGTTATAGGCCGACTCGCCACCGGAATATGCCGGGGCGCCGGCTGCTGTGGCCGGGGGCGCAAGTGGCGTGGGTGGCGCCTGCATCGATCAGAGAGATCCAGCTCGCTTCAGCGCCTCCGAGAAACCTTCTCGGATCTGGTTTTCGTCCAGCCGGGTCGAGCGCAGGATCAGGTTGACCGCTGCGGGGCGATCAATCCGCTTTTCTGCAATGGCTGCCTGCCCGTCGATCATGGCGCGGTTGGCCCGCTCCACGAAGCCGGGCGAAAGCGCAATGCGCCTGGTGGCAGTGGTCATAAAGGCTCCTCAATCAATGCTTACGGCCGCTCTGTGGCGGCTTGTGTTGGATGCTGAGTATGCCGCGTCGTTCCGCCGTCGGTCAAACCTTAACGACGGGCGGTCGTGAAGCTTGAGGCGCCTCCGGCCGGTGCGCCCGCCTGCTGCGGCTTGTGTTTGTCAGCCGTGGTGCATCGCGCGCGCTACGGCCTTCTTGGCGCTGGCCAACTCGGCCTTTGCCCTCTCGGCTGCGATTTCGGCGGTGACCAATTGATCTAGTGCTCCGGCAAGCGGTGTGCCGGGTAGGTGCGCCACGACCATCTCAACCTCGTGGGCGTTGTCGCTGATGATGCCTGAGATGCTCCCGGCCAGTATGGACAGCCGGTGCTTGCACACGGTGCCGTTTTGGCCCGCCTGGCAGGTACAGAACGCGTTCAGCGCGTGATTGCTCAGGAGAAAGCTAGCCTTGTATGGCTGCTCTCCCGATCCTTGAACAAGGAACGTGAACTGCTGAACACCTTCAGGCATTATTTTCGTCCCTTGCTTCCGCTGGGCAGGGCGCGGTCTCGATCTCGGTGGTTTCCGCCGTCTGGGGGTTCTCAATGGAAAAGCGGAGCACCTCACTTTGGCTTTTGGCGCGCCAGATCCGGGTCTCCTCGGGAATGCGGCCAGTCTTGAG
>NZ_CALAYQ010000158.1:0-11113 GCF_937894855.1 uncultured Zoogloea sp. | reverse complement strand
ACGGCGCGATCCGCGACAAGGACACCGGCTACTTCACCATCACCGGCCGTATCGATGACGTGCTGAACGTTTCCGGTCACCGCATGGGCACGATGGAAATCGAATCCGCCCTGGTGGCTCACGAGAAGGTTGCCGAGGCTGCCGTGGTTGGCCGTCCGGACGATCTGACCGGCGAAGCGATCGTGGCCTTCGTGGTGCTGAAGGGTGCCCGTCCGACCGGCGACGAAGCCGTCAAGGTCATCAAGGAACTGCAGAACTGGGTTGGCCAGGAAATCGGCCCCATCGCCAAGCCGAAGGACATCCGCTTCGGTGAGAACCTGCCGAAGACCCGCTCCGGCAAGATCATGCGCCGTCTGCTCCGTCAGCTGGCCAAGGGCGAGGAAATCACCCAGGACACCTCGACGCTGGAAAACCCGGCGATCCTGGAACAGCTCAAGTAATCAACCGCATCACCCGCCCCGGCCCTGTGGCCGGGGGCGGCCAGCGCCCCGGTGCTTCCCCCGAAGTGCCATCAAGAACAACAGCGCGTGCCGCACAAAAGAATAAACAAGGGAGGAGCCCGGCGCGGTATGGCCGGGAGTGTGAGGGGGAGAAACAGGCGCGGACTCCGCGCCTTTTTCTCGTCCGTCGTCCGCGTGACGGCGGCGGGCGCCCAGGTGCGTCGCAACTCTCGCCAAGTCTGCCTGTACGGGTTATAAGCGCAGGGTGACATTGCGCGACGGGAGGATGACATGATCAAGGCGACACTGACCGGCCAGCGTCTCGTGGCTTTGTTTCTGCTCGGCGGGCTGTTGGTGAACTATCCGATTCTGTCTGCGTTCGATTCGGACCGGATGTGGTTCGGCATTCCCGTCCTGTATCTCTATGTTTTCGGCGTGTGGGCGGCCCTCATCGTGGTGATGGCCCTGGTCATCGAGCGCTAGGAGCGCAGGCGTGATGACCGGAACCACCATCGTCGCCGTCTCCTTCCTGTACCTGCTGCTGCTGTTCGGCGTCGCCTACCTGGGCGACAAGCGGGCGGATGCAGGGCGTTCCCTCATCGCCAACCCGACGATCTACGCCCTCTCGCTGGCGGTTTACTGCACGACCTGGACCTACTACGGCAGCGTGGGGCGCGCCGCGTCGTCGGGGCTGGGCTTCGTGCCGATCTTCCTCGGGCCGACCCTGGCGGTGGCCCTGTGGTGGTTCGTGATGTTGAAGATGGTCCGCATCGCCAAGACCCATCGCATCACCTCGATCGCCGACTTCATCGCCTCGCGCTACGGCAAGAGCCACCTGCTGGGCGGGCTGGTCACCGTGATCGCGGTGCTCGGCGTGCTGCCCTACATCGCGCTGCAGCTCAAGGCAGTCTCCAACAGTTTCACGATCCTCTCGAACTACCCGGCCATCGTGATGCCGGCCAAGGTGGGCGCGGGTTCTTGGCTGACCGACACGGCGCTGTACGTGGCGCTCATCATGGCGGCCTTCACCATTCTGTTCGGCACCCGCCACCTGGACGCCACCGAGCGCCACGAGGGGATGGTGGCGGCCGTGGCGTTCGAGTCGCTGGTCAAGCTGCTGATCGTGCTGGCGGTCGGCATCTACGTGACCTTCGGGCTGTACGACGGATTTGCCGACATCTTCTCCCAGGCGGCCGAGCGGGACGACCTGCGCCGGTTGATGGAAATGGGCGCCGGCGGCAATGGCTACGGCAGCTGGTTCTCGATGACGCTGCTGTCGATGCTGGCGGTGATGTTCCTGCCCCGCCAGTTTCAGGTGGCGGTGGTCGAGAACGTCAATGAGAACCACCTGCGCCGGGCGATCTGGCAGTTTCCGTTGTATCTCCTGCTGATCAATATCTTCGTGCTGCCCATCGCCCTGGGGGGGCTGATGACCTTTGCCGGCCAGGATGTGGATGCCGACACCTTCGTGCTTACCCTGCCGATGGCGCAGGGCCAGGGCTGGCTGGCGCTGCTGGTGTTCATCGGTGGGCTGTCGGCGGCAACGGGGATGGTCATCGTCGAGACGATCGCCCTGTCGACGATGGTCTGCAACGATCTGGTGATGCCCGTCCTGCTGCGCTTCCGGGGTCGCTCGTTGCTCGGGCGGGAGGATCTCTCGGGCGTGCTGCTGGGCATCCGCCGCGGGGCGATCATCCTGATCCTGCTGCTGGGCTACCTGTACTTCCGTGTCGCCGGCGAGGCCCATGCGCTGGTGAGCATCGGCCTCATCAGCTTTGCCGCAGTGGCCCAGTTTGCCCCGGCGATGATCGGCGGGATGTACTGGCGTGGCGGCACCCGGCCGGGCGCGCTGGCAGGGCTGGCGGGTGGCTTCGGCGTGTGGCTGTACACGCTGCTGCTGCCGTCCTTCGCCAAGTCGGGCTGGCTGCCGGAGGCGTTCCTGCAGGGCGGGCTGTTCGGGCTGGAAGTGCTGCGGCCCCAGGAGCTGTTCGGTATCGTCGGGCTCGATCCGATTGCCCACAGCCTGTTCTGGAGCCTGTCGGTCAACATTGGCGCCTACCTGTGCGTGTCGCTGTGGCGGCGGCCGAATGCCGTCGAGGCCGGCCAGGCGATGCTGTTCGTGGATGTCTTCCGGCAGAGCCGTCCCGCCGGGGGCGATTTCTGGCGTGGAAGTGCCCGGGTGGGCGATCTTCTTCCGCTGATCGGCCGCTTCATCGGGCGCGACCGGGCCCGCCACGCCTTTGCGGATTACGCCCGGATGCGTGGCGTGGCGGGGGTCGAAGCTCTGCAGGCGGATGCCGGGCTGGTGCATTTTGCCGAGACCACGCTGGCCGGCGCCATCGGCGCGGCGTCGGCGCGGGTGATGGTGGCCTCGGTGGTGAAGGAGGAGCCGCTGGGGCTCGACGAGGTGATGAACATTCTCGACGAAGCCTCCCAGGTGCGGGCCTATTCGAAGCAGCTCGAGCAGAAATCCCTGGAGCTTGAGGCCGCAACACGCGAGCTGCGCAGCGCCAACGACCGCCTGAAGGAGCTCGACCGGCTGAAGGACGACTTCATGTCGTCGGTCACCCACGAGCTGCGCACGCCGCTCACCTCGATCCGCGCGTTCTCCGAGATGCTGCTTGAGGATCCCAAGATCGACCTCGAAGAGCGGAAACGCTTTCTGGGAATCATCGTCAGCGAGACCGAGCGGCTGACGCGGCTAGTCAATCAGGTGCTAGACATGGCCAAGATCGACTCGGGCCATGCGGAGTGGCAGACCGGCGAGGTGGACCTGATCCAGGTGGTCGAGCAGGCGGCCGCATCCACCAGCCAGCTCTTCAAGGACAAGGGAGTGGCGCTGGAGCTCACCCTGCCTGCCCAGGTGCCAACGCTGCTGGCCGACCGGGATCGGCTGGTGCAGGTGGTGCTCAACCTGCTCTCAAACGCGGTGAAGTTCGTCGCGCGGGACACCGGTGCGGTGTGGGTGACGCTCAGCCAGGTTGCCGACGGCCTGCGTGTGGACGTGCGGGACAACGGGCCTGGCCTCACCGCCGAGGAGCAGCTGGTTGTTTTCGAGAAGTTTCGGCAGGGCGGCAACACCATGACCGACAAGCCTCAGGGGACGGGCCTCGGCCTGCCGATCAGCCGCCAGATCGTCGAACACTATGGCGGCCGGCTGTGGGTCGAGAGCCGGGCGGGGGAGGGCGCGACATTCTCGTTTCTGATGCCTTGCGGGAAATCAACAGAAGCGAACGCTCAAGCAGGATAAACTACAATTTCATGCGCCGCGGATGGGGGCGGGATGTGCGTCCCTGTTTCAGACGGCGGAGGGGAGGAAGACAAAATGACCAAAAAAATACTGATCGCCGACGATGAGCAAAACATCGTCATTTCCCTGGAGTTCCTGATGAAGCGCGAGGGCTTTGCCGTGTGCATCGCCAACGACGGTCAGGAAGCCCTCGACAAGGTGCGCAGCGAGTCGCCCGATCTGGTGCTGCTCGACGTGATGATGCCGCGCAAGAACGGCTACGAGGTGTGCCAGGAGATCCGTGCCGACGCCGGGCTGCAAGGCACCCGCATCCTGATGCTCACCGCCAAGGGGCGCGAGACCGAAGTCACCAAGGGTCTCGCGATGGGCGCCGATGCCTACATGACCAAGCCCTTCTCGACCCGCGAGCTGGTCGCCAAGGTCAAATCCCTGCTGGATATCCCGGCATGAGCCCGAAAGCCCGGCAGGCGCTGGCGATTGCCGCGGCCTGCGCTCTCGTCGCCGGTGTGCTGGCGGCGGCGGGCTTTGCCGTGTGGCGCGATCTGACGCCCGAAGAAAAGGCGGTGATCGAGCCAGTTCTCAACCCGCGGCTGGGGCTGCTCATCATGATCTCGATGGTGGGCGCCGGGGCGGCGGCGGTGCTGATGAAGTCCTTCGCTCAGTCGGCCATCGCCGAGCCGGCGCTGCTGGCGGACGAAGTCGGGCTGATCGTCGGCACCGATCCATCCCGCCGGGTCAAGCCGGCAGGCTCGCCCGAGCTGCAGCGCATTGCCGAGGCGGTGAACAACCTCGCCGATCAGCGGCGCAGCCTGCAGGAAGACGTGGAGGCGCGCATCCGCGAGGCCCGTCTGTCCGTCGAGGAAGAGCGCAACCGCCTCGCCGCGCTGATGTCCGAGCTCAACCAGAGCGTGGTGGTGTGCAATCTCGACGGCCGCATCCTGCTCTACAACAACCGGGCGCGGCTGCAGTTCAAGGCGCTGTCGGATGCGCCAACCGCCGCTGGTGGTGGCGAGATCATCGGCCTCGGGCGCTCGATCTACCTCGTCTTCGAGCGCAGCCTGATCGTCCATGCCCTCGAGAGCATCCAGGAGCGCATCCGCCGCCAGAGCGCCCAGCCAATGGCCAACTTCGTCACCACCACCCGCGCCGGGCAGCTGCTGCGGGTGCAGATGGCGCCGGTGCTGGCCACGGGGGGCGAGCCCGACGCCGAGCCGAGCGTCACGGGCTTCGTGCTGATGCTCGACAACATCACGCGCAATTTCGAGGCCGAGACCAAGCGTGACCAGATGCTCCACACCCTCACCGAGGGCAGCCGCTCGTCCCTTGCCAACCTGCGTGCCGCGGCCGAGATGCTCGAGTACCCCGATCTCGACGCCGATCTGAAGGAGCGCTTCCTGAAGGTGGTCCGTGACGAGGTGGAGGGCATGAGCCGCCGCCTCGACGAGACCGCCAACGCCTTCGCCGACTCCCTCAAGACCCGCTGGCCCCTGGACGAGATGCTGGGCGCCGATCTGGTGGCCGCCGCCCAGCGCCGGGTCGAGAAGAAGCTCGGCCTGCCCACCAAGCTGGAAGGCATCGATCCGGACGTGTGGGTGAAGGTGGATAGTTTCTCGCTGCTGCAGGCCATCAGCTATCTCGTCAGCCGGCTGTCCGATGAGTTCGAGGTGCGCGAAGTGCGCTTCCGGCTCACCTCCGCCGGGCGGCTGGCGCATCTGGATCTCATCTGGTCCGGGCAGGCGATGAGCACCGAGACCGTGATGGCGTGGGAACTCGAGCCCATGACCTTCGCCGGCGAAAGCTCCCCCCTCACGGTGCGCGACGTGGTGGCCCGCCACGACGGCGAGATCTGGCTGCAGCGCGAGAAGACCCAGCACCGCGCCTTCTTTCGCCTGCTGCTGCCCTCGGCCGCGCCCCAGAACGAAGTCGAGGCAACCACCTACCTCAAGGGCGACAGCCGGCCCGAGTACTACGATTTCGACCTCTTCAAGCAGACCGAGGCCAGCCACGCCCTGGACGACCGCCCGCTCTCCGAGCTCGCCTTCACGGTGTTCGACACCGAGACCACCGGCCTCAACCCGTCGGAAGGCGACGAGATCATCCAGATCGGTGCAACCCGCATCGTGAATGGCAAGCTGCTCAAGTCCGAATCCTTCGACCAGCTGGTGGACCCGCTCCGCGAGCTGCCGGAAGCCTCCACCAAGATCCACGGCATCACGCCGGAGATGCTGGTCGGCCAGCCGTCCATGGCCAAGGTGCTGCCAGCCTTCCATGCCTTTGCCGAAGATACCGTGCTGGTGGCCCACAACGCAGCCTTCGACATGCGCTTCCTGCAGCTCAAGGAAGAGAGCACCGGCATCCGTTTCACTCAGCCGGTGCTCGACACCCTGCTGCTGTCGGCGGTGCTGCATCCCTCGCAGGAATCCCACCGTCTCGAGGCGATTAGCGAGCGCATGGGCGTGAGCGTGATGGGGCGCCATACGGCGATCGGCGATGCGATCGTCACCGGCGAGGTCTTCCTGCGGATGATTCCGCTGCTGGCGGAGATGGGCATCCGGACCCTTGGGGATGCGCGCAAGGCCTCCGAGAAGACCTACTACGCCCGCGTGAAGTACTGAGCGGCCGCCGCTCATGTCCTCAGCCCAACGCAGTGGTGGCCTGACGGCGCTGCTGCGTCGCCCGCCGGTGCATGCGCTTCCCGAGGCGAGCATCCGGGAAGCGCTGCAACGGATGGATGCGGCGCGGGTCGGCACGGTGGTCATCGTCGATCCGGCCCAGCGCCCGCTCGGGATGCTGACCCTCCGCGACGTCATCGACCGGGTCGTGCTGCCCGGTGGCGATCTCGGCGCACCGGTGGCCGGCGTCATGACCGGCGGCGTGGTCGCCCTGCCCGGCGACGCCAGCCCCCATCTGGCCCGGCTGATGCTGGCCCGGCACGGCCTGCGCCATCTGGTGGTCACCGACGGGGCGGGCCAGCTCGTCGGCGTGCTCTCCCGGAGCGATCTCTACGCCAGCCGGTTTGCCGGCTCTGATGATCTTGTCGAGGCGATCCAGTCCGTGCGCGGCGTGGACAGCCTCGCCAAGGCCGCGGCCCGGGTGCGGAAGGCCGCCGAGGCAATGGTCGAGCTCGGCGAGGGCAGCGGTGCGCTGGGCGAGTGGATCGCCATGCTCAATGATCTCGTGGTGCAGGCGGCCATCGACCTGGCTGAGGCCGAGCTTGAAGTGCCGCTGGTGCCCTGGTGCTGGCTCGCCTTCGGCTCGGAAGGCCGTCTGGAGCAGACGCTTGCCACCGATCAGGACAATGGGCTGATCTTTGCCTGCGGCGCAGATGACGATCCGGAGGCGCTGCGGGCTGGCTTCCTGCCCTTCGCCCGGCGGGTCAATGAGATCCTCGACGCCTGCGGCTTTCCACTCTGCAAGGGCGAGGTGATGGCCGGCAATCCCCGCTGGTGCCTGTCGCTGGGCGAGTGGCGGGCGTGCTTTGCCGGCTGGATGCACAGCGGCACGGCCGACGATCTCCTCAACGCCACGATCTTCTTCGATTTCCGTCCCCTCGCGGGCGACTGGCAGCTGGCGGCGGCGCTGCAGCGCTGGCTGCTCGGTATCGCCGGCGATACCCCGCTGTTCCTGCGCTTCATGGCGGCAAACGCCTTGCGCGGCGGGCCGCCGCTCGGGGTGCTTCGGGATTTCTCGGTGGATCGGGAAACCGGGCACATCGACCTGAAGCGTGATGGTAGCCGGGTGTTCGTCGACGCGGCGCGGATCTACGCGCTGGCCTTGGGGATTGCCGAGACCGCCACTGTCGGGCGCCTGCAGGCGGCCGGTGAGGCGCTGAACTGGCCGCGGCGGGAGGTGAGGGCGCTGGTCGATGCCTTTGGCTTCATCCAGCAGCTTCGCCTCGCCAGCCCGCGGGAGCCTGGCGGTGGAGCCAACCAGATCGCCCCGGCGTCCCTGAACGAGCTCGAGCGGGCGTTCCTGAAGGAGTCTTTTCGCCAGGCGCGGCGCCTGCAGCAGAAGCTCCAGGTCCGGTATCAGTTGTAGTGCCGCGGACGGGGGCTATACTCGCGCCGTGGCCGTACGGCCAAGAGCGGGAGAAAGAGGCTTGTGAGCCGGGACAACGACAACAGCGCGGAAACGCGCGCCGCCGCCGAGCGATACTGGAAGACGACCCTGCGGCTGACCGTGGGGCTGCTGCTCGTCTGGGCCGCGGTGAGCTTCCTGCCCGGATGGTTCGCGGACGAGCTCAATTCGATGGTCTTCTTCGGCTGGCCTTTCGGCTTTTACATGGCGGCGCAGGGCGCGCTGATCGTGTTCCTGCTGATCGTCTGGCTCTACGATTTCTGCATGACGCGCCTCGAGCGGCGCCACGGCCTTGACCCCGATGACTGAGGCCGCGCAACGATGAGCTCTCTGGCCAGCCTGTCCCGGCGCGTCTGGCGCTATTACCTTTTCTACGCAGCGGGTTTCTTCAGCCTGGTGGCGATGCTCGCCATCGCCGAGCAGCTTGGCCTCGCGCCCCGCTGGATCGGCCAGATATTCCTGTTCGCCACGATCGCCATCTACGCCGCCATCGGCGTGATGAGCCGGACTTCCGACGTCTCCGAGTACTACGTGGCGGGGCGGCGGGTGCCGGCGCTGTTCAACGGCATGGCCACCGCCGCCGACTGGATGAGCGCCGCGTCCTTCATCGGGCTGGCGGGCACGCTTTACTACGCCGGCTTCGAGGGGCTCGCCTTCGTCACCGGCTGGACGGGCGGATATGTGCTGGTGGCGCTGCTGCTGGCGCCCTTCCTGCGCAAGTTCGGGCAGTTCACGATCCCGGATTTCCTCGGCGCGCGATACGAGGGGCACTTCGCCCGGGTGGTCGGCGTGTTTGCTGGCGTGCTGGCGAGCTTCGTTTACGTGGTGGCGCAGATCTACGGCGTGGGGCTCATCACCAGCCGCTTCATCGGCATCGAGTTCGAGATCGGTGTGTTCGTGGGCCTCGCGGGCATCCTGGTGTGTTCGTTTCTGGGTGGCATGCGGGCGGTGACCTGGACGCAGGTCGCCCAGTACCTGATCCTCATCGTCGCCTATCTGGTGCCGGTGGGCATCCTGTCGTACAAGGTGACCGGCGTTCCGCTGCCCCAGCTGACCTACGGCAAGGTGCTGCAGGATCTGGGTGTGAAGGAGCTCGAGCTGTTCTCCGAGCCGCGGGAGAACGCTGTCCGTGTGCAGTACCGGCATCGCGCCGAGGAGTACGCCCGCAAGATCGCCGACCTGCCCGACTCCCTTGCCGCGGAGCGGATGGCCCAGGTCCAGCGGGTCAACGAGCTGCGCACCCAGGGTGCGGCAGCCCGGGATATCTCTGTCGCTGAACGGCAACTGCGTGACCTGCCCCGTACCGCCGATGAAGCCCGCGTGAAGTGGGAGCGGGCCCGTCAGGACAGTCTCTCCCGCACCGTGCCGCCGCCGCCCCACGCCGAAGCTCACCCGGGGGCCGATCAGGCAGCCCGGGATAGCGCCCGGCGCAACTTTCTGGCGCTCACCTTCGTGTTGATGGTCGGCACCGCCGCACTGCCCCACATCCTGATGCGCTACTACACGACGCCGACGGTTCGGGAAGCGCGACGTTCGGTGTTCTGGTCGCTGTTCTTCATCTTCCTGCTGTATGTCACGGCGCCGGCTTATGCGGTCTTCGCCAAGTGGGAGGTCTATAGCAGTCTGGTCGGCTCCAACATTGCCACCTTGCCCCACTGGGTGGCCTCGTGGGGCAAGGTCGGCCTCGTGAAGATCGAGGACATCAACGGCGACGGCATCCTCCAGCTGGCCGAACTCACCATCAACAGCGACGCGATCCTGCTGCTGGTGCCGGAACTGGCCGGATTGCCCTACGTGGTTTCCGGGCTGGTGGCCGCGGGTGGCCTGGCAGCGGCACTGTCGACTGCGGATGGCCTTCTGCTGACGATCTCCCACGCCCTGTCCCATGATCTCTACTACAAGATCATTAACCCGGAAGCCTCCACCCAGCGCCGGCTGGTGATCACCAAGTCCCAGCTGCTCGTGGTGGCGGTAGTGGCCGCCTGGGTGGCGTCGTTGCGCCCGGACAGCATTCTCTTCATGGTCGGGCTGGCCTTCTCGATCGCTGCGTCGGCCTTCTTTCCCGCGCTGGTGCTGGGCATCTTCTGGAAGCGCGCCAACAAGTGGGGTGCGGTGACCGGCATGATTGCGGGCCTTGGGATGACGCTCTACTACATCGTGCGCACCCATCCCTTCTTCGGCGGCAGCATGGCCGACGCCTGGCTGGACATCCATCCGATCTCCTGCGGCGTCTTCGGCGTGCCCGCAGGCTTCGTGGTGATTGCCGTCGTCAGCCTCGTCACGCCCCCGCCGAGTGCCGAGGTTCAGGCCCTTGTCGACGACGTCCGGCTGCCCGATCCAGCGAAAAAACGAAAACAGGCTTTGACATCCTGAATTCTTCATGTATAGTGCCGCCTCCACTTGGAGAGGTGGATGAGTGGTTTAAGTCGCACGCCTGGAAAGCGTGTTCAGGGTAATACCCTGACGCGGGTTCGAATCCCGCCCTCTCCGCCAAGAATTCCCCCGGATGGTTAGCGTGTGCCTTGCTTGTAAGGCGCGCGCTTTGCCACGTTCGTGGCAGTCGATCCGGCCGTGTTTTACCTTGTCCTACCGTTCGCATGACGGAGGGCTTTAATCCAGAAGGAGATCTCATGCGACATTACGAAGTCGTTTTCATCGTTCACCCCGATCAGAGCGAGCAAGTGCCCGCCATGATCGAGCGCTACCGCAGCCTCGTCACCTCCCAGGGCGGCCAGATCCATCGCCTGGAAGACTGGGGCCGTCGTCAGCTGGCCTACCCGATCCAGAAGATCCACAAGGCCCACTACGTGCTGATGAACATCGAGTGCGATCAGCCGACCATCGCCGAACTGGAGCACGGCTTCAAGTTCAACGATGCCGTCCTGCGTCACCTGTCTATCCGCACCAAGAAGGCTGTCACCACTCCGTCGCCGATGATGAAGGAAGAGAAGTCCCGCTCCCTGACCGCCGCCGACGAGGCCAAGCCGGCCGCCGAGCAGCAGCCCGCCGCCTGAGTTGCAGGAGCAGGGCCGCAACAGTTTTGAGATAGAAGGCGTCCTGGCCGAGATTGGTCAGATGCGTTACTCCCCCGGCGGTGTGCCGGTGCTGGCAGGACGCATCGAGCACCGGTCGCGGCAGACGGAAGCCGGGCTCCCCCGGAATGTGGAGCTCGAGTTGCAGGTGGTGGCCGTGGGTGACAAGGCAAAAATGCTAGCCGTCGCCCGTCTCGGCAGTACCGCCCGGCTCACCGGTTTCCTCGCAGCAAAAAGTCTGCGGAGCAGGATGCCTGTATTGCACATCGATACGATCGAATTTTTGGAAGGAACGAATCATGGCATTCAAGCCA
>NZ_CALAYQ010000157.1:0-31679 GCF_937894855.1 uncultured Zoogloea sp. | reverse complement strand
GAATACCGGCCTGTCACGCCGGGGGTCGCGGGTTCGAGTCCCGTCCACTCCGCCAGTCATTTCAAAAGCCTCGCAGATCCTGCGAGTTTTTTTTGCGTTGGTTTCCTGAGTTTAGTGGCCTGTGGTTGTCGGCTTCTCCCTCCCCCTGTTTCCGTTGTGTGCCGCTGCGCCCGTTCCTTTGCTGGTGGTGTTGGCGTGTGCCTGTTCAGGCTGGGCTGGGGTGTCTGGGCGGCAAGTGTGCCTGGCAATCTCATTGTTTGTGAGGCATGCCAAATCATTTTTGCGGAGGTCGGGTGGTGCTGACTTTTGGTCTTCGCGGTGCTGTGCTCGGCTGATCGCGGCTGTGTTGCCTTCAGCGTGCGGCGCGGCTGCAGTGCCGCTTCGGCGTGGCGATGTGTCGGAAAATTTTACACACATTGTAAAATAGTGAAAAATGCATATTTTAATCCACTGATTTGTCTGGGTTTTGATTTTGGCCTGATTATTGCTTAGGCATTGCGGTGCGACATGATTTTGCAATTGTGTGAAGAGTCGTCAAACATGGGTCGCGTTTGGCATTGTTTTAACGTTGTTGTGTGAAATTACCTGTCCGTCGACGGCGGGCTTTGTAAAATACTGAAATATGTTGGTCGGGTTGCATCTGTATGCTCCCTGTTGTTCAAGTCGGTGCTGTGGCGGTGGCGTACGACGTTCCGTGGTGTGTGATCAAGTTTGCGTGGGCGTAAGCACCCGGCAATAAAAGGCAGATTCGAATGTTATCGATGTCGTTGTTCCTGCTGGGTCTGATTGTTTCCGCTGTGGCGGTTTACTACAGCATCCAGGCCTCCCATCGCTTTGGGGTTGTCGATCAGCCCGGTGGTCACAAGGCGCACGACACCGTGACGCCTTTTGTGGGTGGGGTGGGTATCCTCGCGGCCATGCTCACGGGCGGCTACGTTATAAGCCAGTATTTCCCGTCCTTCGGAGATCGGATCTACGTGTTGCTTGGCGGCGTGCTCGTTCTGTTCATCACGGGTTTCGCCGACGACATCCTGCAGCTCAACTACAAGATCCGCTTCGGCATTCAGGCTGCCGTGGGTCTGGCCATGGTGTTTCTGGGGGGGGTCGAGATTTCCGATCTCGGGCAGCTGCTCTCGGGTGATCTCCTCTCCCTGGGTTATCTCGCTGTCCCGATCACCCTGCTGGCCACCATCGGCGCCATCAACGCCCTCAACATGATCGATGGCATCGACGGGCTTTCCGGTTCCCTGTCCATCGTCAGTCTTCTGCTGATTGCTCTTGCCGTTTATATCTCGGGCGATCCGGCCTACTTTTCGTTGATCGTGATCATCGCCGGCGGGGTGGCGGGCTTTCTGTGCTTCAACCTGCGTTATCTGGGCTGGCGTCGCGCACGATGCTTCATGGGTGACAACGGCAGCATGCAGCTTGGCTTCCTGTTTGCCTGGCTCCTTTCCGATCTATCCCAGTCCAACGAGAGCGTTCGTGCCATCACCCCCATCACCACGCTGTGGCTGTTTGCGGTGCCGCTGATCGACACCCTGTGCGTCATGCTGCGTCGCATGTGGATGGGCCGCTCCCCCTTCCATGCCGACCGCAACCATCTGCATCACCTCTTCCTGCGGGCCGGCTTCCGGGTGCAGGATGCCGTGCTGGTGCTGGCGCTGGTGCAGTTCTGCTTTGGGGCCATTGGCCTGCTGGGCATGTACGCTGGCGTAGACGAGCTGGTGATGCTGGTGGCCTTCGTGGTGGTGTTTGCGGTGTGCTTTTTCATCGTGCTGCGCCCGTGGCGGCTGGTGCCCCTGCTGCGACGCATCCACCGGTTGCTTGGTATGACGTCCGTTCATGCGGTGGGTGTGCACGTGGCCGGCTTGCCGGAGCACAAGCTGGGTTCGTTTGCCGACATGCTCAACCGCTGCATCGGCCCCCATGTGGATTTCCGTTTCCGCGCCTACCACACCGAGGGTAACGCCGGCCCCGCCTGCTATGGCGTGATCCAGCTTCTTGGTGACGACCAGGATCTCACTCAGGCTCACATCAGCCGCATCATTGCCGTGCTGCGCCGAGAAATCGGGCGCGAACCCGGCGTGAAGGTCCGCCAGTTTGTAGACCGGAAGGAAACCCACGACCGCCGCGTCGGCGCAAAGTATCGGCACAGCGAACGCCGGGCGGGTGACCGCCGTTCTGCCGGCAACGCTGCGCTGATCTATCGTCTTGACAGCGCCGCCGGCGAGCCCAGCGTTGTCGCGCACGGGTGAGGGGTAGATAGTCTTGTACGACCGCATCCTAGTTGTATGCACCGGCAACATCTGCCGTAGCCCCGTAGCCGAATATCTGCTCCGCGATGCCCTTTTGCGTTCCGGCCGCAAGCCCGAAGTGGCTTCGGCCGGCGTTGGTGCGCTGGTGGGCCATCCCGCCCACGAAACCGCAACCGCCATGATGGCCGCCAGGGGTATTAATCTTGCGCCGCACCGGGCCCGGCAGGCCGATGTGGCCCTGTGCCGCTGGGCCGAACTCGTGCTGGTGATGGAAAGCCACCATCGTGAGGCGCTCACCGACATCGATCCCGCTGTTCGCGGCAAGACCTTTCTGCTGGGGCACTGGGGCAAGTTTGAAATCCCCGACCCCTACAAGCGGTCCCAGACCGTATGGGATGAGGCTGTAGGCCTCATCGACCGCGGCGTGGCCGATTGGGCCCGGCGACTGTAAAGCCAATCTCAACTATCGTGTCCGATGTGTGTCTTGTGCCCTATGACATTAACAGGGCTCAACTATCATTTGGGGTACTGTTCAAACACAATAAGTCAGGGCATCCATGAACACTCTTCCTGATGGAGCGCGTGCTCCCTCCATGCCTGCCACGCCTCGCCTTGCCAGCCGCCTGCTGCTGGCCATCGTGTGCGCGAGTCTTGGCGCATGTGCCGTTGTTCCCGGTGACAAGGCTTACGGCCTGCGCGACCAGCAATCTTCCGTAAAGCTGCCGGTGCGCAAGGCCGAGGCCGCCGAGCCGGTGCCGGCCAACGTTAACATCAAGCCGATCACGGCCGAGCTGATCATCGAGCAGATGAAGCTCGCCGCCGCCGAGCGCCCCACTGCGACCAACGCCAACCTGGGCGGGCGTGGCGGCAAGGCTGCCGGCCCCAATGCCTCGGTGCCCGATTACAAGGTGGGCCCCGGCGACGTGCTGACCATCATCGTCTGGGATCACCCCGAGCTCACCACCCCCGCTGGTCAGTACCGCGCAGCAGACCAGGCCGGCACCGTGGTGAATGAAGACGGCACCATCTACTACCCCTACGTGGGCACGCTGCAGGTGGCTGGCAAGACATCCCGCCAGATCCGCGAAATGCTGATCGTCCGCCTTGCCAAGTTCATCGAGCGCGTGCAGATGGATGTGCGCGTTGCCGCCTTCCGCAGCCAGCGCATCTACGTGGTGGGCGAGGTGGCCAAGCCCGGCCAGCTTTCCATCTCTGATGTGCCGATGACAGTGCTCGAAGCCGTCAACCAGGCCGGCGGTTTTGGCCCCGAGGCCGACCACAGCCGCGTGCTGCTCACCCGCAAGGGCACCACCTACCGGGTGGATATCCAGGCCATGTACGAGAACGGCGCCACCGAGCAGAACGCCCTGCTGGAACACGGCGACATCGTCAACGTGCAGGACCGCAGCTTCAACAAGATCTTTGTGCTGGGTGAGGTGCAGAAGCCTGGCTCGCTGGTCATGACCAAGAAGCGCTCCACCCTGGCCGAGGCCTTGGCCGACAGTGGCTACATCGCCCAAGAGAAGGCCAACCCCAAGTGGATCTACGTGATGCGTGGCGAAAGCGAAACGCCGGAGCTCTTCCACCTGGATGGCAGTTCGCCCGACGCCATGCTGTTGGCCGACCGTTTCCCGCTTCGCCCGCGTGACATCATTTACGTCGATGCTGCGGACGTAGTGCGCTGGAATAGGGTGGTCTCAAATATTCTACCGACCTCTACAGCGCTGTATCAGACCAGCGCAACGCGCTATCCGCTCTTTGGCGGTCGCCAGTAAATGCGTGAGCGCTACCCCCCGTACTCACAGCCGCCGGTTTATCTTCTGCAAAAAAGAGGGGGGGCGGGGGCCTCGAGCCGAACAATTACTACTCTTCTGCCAGAGGTACCGTTCATAGCATGTACATTAGGCGCGACTATAGTTGCAAAACTCTCGCTCAATCGTGGTAAATCTACTATTTAGGCTCCCTATGTGATTGAAGCTGAGCCTTAAACACCACTCTATAACCCAAACAACCCACCCATGGAATTCGACAAGCTCAAACCCGCCGCCCTCGCAGGCCAACAAGTCCCCGATAACGACGAAGCCGGTGACGGTTTGGCGGTGGGTGAAATCATTGCGGTGATCATGGAGCACCGCTGGTTCATCGCCGCAGTCACCTCTGCCTTCCTTGTGCTGGGTGGCGCCTACAACATTATCGCCGAACCCATCTACAAGGCTGACGGCCTGATCCAGGTCGAAGAAAAGAGCTCTGGCGGCATGTCCGCGGTGATGAAAGATCTTGGCCCACTGTTGGGCGACAGCACCACGGTTTCGGCCGAGCAGGAAATCCTCACCTCCCGAATGGTGCTGGGCCGGGTAATCAACTTGCTAAAGCTCGATATTGAAGTTGCCCCCAAGGCCTTCCCGATCTTCGGTCAGGCAATCGCCCGCCGCTACAAGGGCGACGAACTGGCCAGCCCCTGGCTCGGGATGAGGAGCTATGCCTGGGGCGGCGAAGACGCCCGCGTCGACGCTCTGGTGGTGCCCCGCGATGCCCTAGACAAGCCCCTGATGTTGGTCGCAGGGGAGGGCGGTAGCTTTAGTCTCGCCGATGAGCGCGGCAATGAAGTCCTCCGCGGCAAGGTCGGCGAGCGCGCTAGTGCCAATAAATACGAAGTCTTCGTCGCTAAGCTGCAGGCTAATCCTGGCACCCGCTTCGTGCTCGTCAAGAAATCCCAAGAGTCGGCGATCAATCAGCTTAGAGGAGCATTTGTCGTTAAGGAGCGCGGCAAGAAGTCCGGCATACTAGAAATCAGCCTCACCGGTCCTGATATCGACAAGATCGTCCTAGTGCTGGACGACATCATGAATACTTATGTACGGCAGAATGTCGACCAGCGCTCTGCTGAAGCCGAAAAGACTCTCAGATTCCTCGAAACTCAGCTACCAGCCCTCAAAAAAGAGATGGATGCCGCTGAGGCTGCTTACAATGCCTACCGTCAGGCCCGCGGCTCACTTGATCTGAACCTCGAAACCCAGAGTGTGCTGCAATCCCTCGTCGAAGTGGATAACCAGATCGTCGCGCTGCGTCAGGAACGGGACGAGCTACGCCAGAGCTTCACCGCCGAGCATCCCCGATTACAGGCGGTGGACCAGCGCCTGCTACGCCTAAAGGAACGCCGTGCCCAGTTTGACGCAAGTGTAAGCAAGCTGCCCGACACTCAGCAAAAGTTACTGCAACTGGCCCGCGACGTTGAAGTTTCCACGACCCTCTACACCAACCTCGTCAATACAGCACAGCAACTTAAGGTCTCCAAGGCCGGTACCGTTGGCGACGTGCGCATTGTCGATGTGGCCGCGGCGATTCGTGAGCCGATTGGTCTAAAAAAGTCCGCGATCCTCGTGATGGCCTTGCTATTAGGCCTCTTTACGAGTATGGCCCTTGTGCTGATTAAACGCAGCTTGCGCGTGATGATCGATGACCCTGAGATCATCGAAACCAAGCTTGGCCTGCCGGTTTACGCCAGCATCCCCCACAGCGATAACGAAGTCCGTCTCGTCAATCGGAATAGGGGAACTAAGGCTGGCGAACTTCTCGCCGTGACTGAGCCCCAAGATGATGCTGTCGAAAGCCTACGTAGCCTTCGCACGACGATTCATTTTGCGCTGATGGATACAACGCACAATTCAATCCTGATCACTGGCTCGGCCCCAGGCCTCGGCAAGAGCTTCATCACAAAGAACCTCGCTGTCGTTCTGGCCCAGAGCGGTAAGCGCATCCTGATCGTTGATGCGGATTTGCGTAAAGGTCATGTTAACAAGGAATTCGGTCTGTCGCGGGAACTGGGCGTCTCGGAATACGTTTCCGGTACAGCCAGCCTGGAACAAATCGTCAAGCCGACGTGCGTGTCTAACCTTTCGGTCGTCACTACCGGTCAGATTCCACCGAATCCTTCTGAACTGCTGATGCATCTGCGCTTTGAGGATCTGCTCAAAAAACTCGGTGAGCAATTCGACACACTCATCGTGGATGCGCCGCCGATTCTGGCAGTGTCGGATGCTGCAATCATTGGTCGGTTGACGGGCGCCACGTTGATGGTGGCCCGTTCAGGGCGCCATCCGATAGCAGAGCTAGAACAAGCCGTAAAGCGGCTTAATCATTCGGGAGTCCAGGTGAAGGGTTTTGTGTTTAATGACCTTAATGCCGATAGACAGCGTTATCGCTATGGCTATAAAGGTTACGTGTACAGATACTCCTACATTAATCGAACGGCTTAGTTTGGCGCGCCTGCTAATGAGCTTTGTTGTGTTTGTGAATGTTCTTGACGTTTATGTGGCCGAGGACGAAGAGGTGCTTGATGGCTTTCGTGCTCGCCCTAGCATCAACATCGCAACCAGGATTTGATGTTCGTAGAGCTGTTGGTTCGGTATTTAAAGTTAATTGATTATTTGATTGTTGATTGATAGCGCCATGGCAAGTATGTCCACACGCCTTTTAAATTTAAGTTTGCACGGGGCAAACCTGGCTACGCGCTTCTTGTTTGTCTTTTTTCTTGCTAAATACCTCAAGCCCTCGGATGTAGGTTATTACGGGCTGTTTACAGCAGCTGTAGGTTATTCTCTATATTTTGTCGGGCTTGATTTTTATGCATATGTCACTCGCGAGATTGTCAAAACTCCTCTGGAGGAGAGGGGCCGGCTACTGAAAGGTCAGGCAGCACTTTCGGGAATCTTGTACCTCTTGTTTGTGCCTGTTGCGTACGCGTTCCTGTATCAATATTCGGGATGGCCATCCCACTTGCTCATTTGGTTCCTACCATTACTGGTTCTTGAGCACTTTAATCAGGAGATGTCCAGGCTTCTGATCGCGCTGTCCGAGCAAGTTTCTGCAAGCATTGTGCTGTTTGTTCGGCAAGGGAGTTGGGCTTTGACTGCTGTGGCCATAATGCATTTTGATGAGTCGAGTCGACAGCTGGATGTTGTCATGTTGCTTTGGACCATCTCAGGCTTGGCTTCGGCCTTGATTGCCATTAGTAAGTTAAGAATGCTTGGCATAAAGGGGTGGAAAGACTCCTTGGATTGGCATTGGATCAAACGTGGTATTGCGGTGAGCACCGCCTTTCTCGTGGCTACCCTGGCTTTGCGTGGCATTCAAACGTTTGATCGGTATTGGCTGGAGGCAATCGGTGGAGTAGAGGTTGTTGCTGCTTATGTGCTGTTTACTGGCGTTGCGGGAAGCTTGCTTGCATTTTTAGATGCCGGGGTTTTCTCGTTTGCATATCCAATGTTTATAAAATTGAGTAATGAAAAAAACATTGATCTTTTGCGGTCTAAATTGTGGCAAACGCTTGGGGTAACGGTTATGCTCTCTGCGTGTTTTGCTGCGGTCAGCTGGTTTGCATTGCCCTATCTGCTGCAGTGGATCGGAAAAGAAGCGTACATCACAGCGATAAGTTTTTACCCTTGGTTGCTGCTTGCATCAATAACTAACGCGGTTGGTTTGGTGCCGCATTTGGCACTTTACGCCTCTGGTCAGGACAAGACGATTATCCATAGTCACATTGCTGCGTTTATTACTTTTGGTGTCGCGGTCTGGGCCTTGAGAGGACACTCGGGTCCATTGGCGGTGCCGCAAGGAATAGTCATATCTTTCTTTCTCATCCTTACATGGAAGGCTGCTGCCTGCTGGCGATATCTTCTAACCATGCAAGAACGGAAAATCGTTCTGCAGTTTCCCTAAGCACATACAGGCGACACACATGATTCGTTACGGACAACAACACATTACCGAAGCCGATATAGATGCCGTTATTGGCGTGCTCAGGTCGGTAAACCTTACCCAAGGCCCAAGCATTCTCCAGTTCGAGCAGAGTGTGTTGGAACATACCGGTGCTAAACACGCAGTGGCTGTGAACAGCGCAACATCTGCGTTGCACATTGCTTGTCTGGCGCTTGATCTTGGCCCCGGTGATTGGCTGTGGACTACGCCCAATACCTTCGTGGCATCCGCCAACTGTGCTTTGTACTGCTGCGCGCAAGTGGACTTTGTCGATATTGATCCGCGGACCTACAATCTTTGCCCGCATAAGCTTGAAGAGAAGCTCGTCGCCGCAGAACAAGCAGGCAAGCTCCCCAAGATCGTGGTGCCCGTGCATCTGACCGGCCAGCCTTGTGACATGGCCGCCATCCATGCACTCGGCCAGAAATACGGCTTCAAGATCATTGAAGACGCCTCGCACGCCATCGGTGGCAAGTACAAGGGCGAACCCATTGGCAACGGTCGCTACAGCGACATTACAGTTTTCAGCTTTCATCCGGTCAAGATCATCACTACCGCTGAGGGTGGCATGGCATTGACCAATAGCGACGAACTAGCCACGCGCTTGGGCCTGCTGCGTAGCCACGGTATCACCCGTGACCCGACCCTGATGACCCAAGCCATGGACGGCCCCTGGTACTACCAGCAAGTAGCGTTGGGCTATAACTACCGCATGACGGACATGCAAGCCGCGCTTGGCGTAAGTCAGATGACCCGCCTCACGCAATACGTCGTGCGTCGCCACGAAATTGCCGACCGATACAGCAGGCTGCTGGCCGGCCTGCCACTGACATTGCCTTGGCAGCACCCTGACAGTTACAGCGCCTACCATCTCTACGTTATTCGTTTGCAGCTTGAAGAAATCGGAGCATCTCACCTGCAAGTGTTTGAGGCACTGAGGGCTAAAGACATCATGGTGAACCTCCACTATATTCCGGTGCACACGCAGCCCTATTACCAAAAGATGGGTTTCAAGCTCGGGGATTTTCCGGAATCTGAGCAGTATTACCGAGAGGCGATCAGTATCCCGATGCACCCGACTTTGACCGAAGCGGAGCAGGAACGAGTTGTCATCTCCTTGCGTGAGGCGATGCTGCAATGAGGCTCGCCGTCATTCCTGCTCGGGGCGGCAGTAAACGCATCCCGCGCAAGAACATCAAGCCCTTCTGTGGCAAGCCGATGATCGCCTGGTCGATCGAGGCGGCGCGGCTGTCTGGCTGCTTCGACCGCATCATCGTCTCGACCGATGATGCCGAGATCGCTGATGTCACCCGCGCCTACGGCGCCGAAGTCCCCTTCATGCGCCCGCCCGAGCTGTCAGACGATCACACCGGTACCATCCCGGTCATAGCCCACGCTATCGACTGGATGAATCAAAACGCTAGTCCGGTCGACATTGCTTGCTGTATCTACGCCACCGCGCCCTTTGTCCAACCTGAAGATCTTCGCCGTGGGTTCGACATGCTGAGGCAGAGCGGTGCGGACTATGCGTTCTCCGTCACCAGCTACGCCTTCCCCATCCAGCGCGCCATCCGCATCACTGCCGATCAGCGGGTAGAAATGTTTAGCCCCGAGCATTTCACTACTCGCTCGCAGGATCTCGAAGAAGCCTTCCACGATGCTGGCCAGTTCTATTGGGGATGCGCCGCTGCCTGGCTTGTCGGTAAGCCGCTGTTCTCCCACGATGCAGCCCCTGTGCCACTGCCGCGCCATCGCGTGCAGGACATCGACACTGGGGAAGACTGGGAGCGCGCCGAGTGGCTGTTCAAGGCGATGCGGTCGCAAGCAGGGTAGCGTTGACCATGAAAGTCATCTTCCGTGCCGACGCCTCGATGCAAATTGGCTCCGGCCATGTAATGCGCTGTCTGACACTGGCTGAAGCACTCACGGCTAGCGGTGCGGAATGTCATTTCATCTGCCGCACGCACCGAGGCAACCTGATCGAGCTCATTAAAGGCAAGGGTTATGCCGTCCATGAATTGCCCATCTTGGACAAAGCAAACGGGGGCTTAGGCGCTCTGGTCCAGGACTCTGGTGCTGTTAACCCTGTTCACCATCACTGGCTTGGCGCTACGCAGGCGCAAGACGCAGAGGCTTGTACCCCGTACCTGGCGGCGGAGTGCCCTGACTGGCTGATTGTCGATCACTATGCGCTGGACGCGCGTTGGGAGCGCGCTCTGGAAGCGTACTTCCGGAAGCTGATGGTCATCGATGACCTCGCGGATCGGCCTCATAAATGTGATCTACTTCTCGACCAAACCTACGGGCGAGTGGACGAAGACTACCGCCAGCTTGTTCCGGCAGATTGTCTTTTGCTCTGTGGCTCGCAATACGCCCTCCTACGTCCCGAGTTCGCCGCACTGCGTCCGTACAGTCTTCAACGCCGCTCCCGGCCGGCTTTGCGCGAATTGCTTGTCACCATGGGCGGTGTCGACAAGGACAACGCGACCTCACGGGTGCTGGAGGCACTTCGGACGTGCCCCTTGCCCACCGACTCCCGTATCACTGTGATCATGGGCGTAACGGCGCCGTGGCTGGACGAAGTCCGCAAACAGGCGCATGACATGCCTTGGATTACCCGGGTTCTGGTTGGGGTCAGAGACATCGCGCAGCTGATGTCGGATTGCGATCTGGCAGTTGGCGCTGCGGGCACGACATCGTGGGAGCGGTGCTGCCTAGGTGTGCCCACGATCATGGTTGTTTTAGCCGAAAACCAGATCCAGGTCGCGCAAGCGCTGGAGCGAGGGGGGGCGGCAAGAGGAATCAACCTTGACCAAGGTGCAGCTACACAACTTAGAAAGCTGCTTGTTCCATTAGTTGAAGATCCATCGCAACTGCTGCACATGAGCAAGTGCGCCGAAAATATCGTGGATGGATTAGGTGTGAATGCCGTGATGCGGAAAATGGAGATCTGAGGTGAGCGAATCCACGCTGGCAGGCGTCCGGCCGATGAACGAAAGGGATCTCGACCGAGTGCTGTCTTGGCGGAATCATCCGGAAGTCCGCCGCTACATGTACACGCAGCATGAGATTTCCATCGACGAGCACGCTCGCTGGTTTGCGCGGGCATCGCAGGATCCGGAAAGGCATCTCCTCGTGTTCGAGATCAACATGGCCCCAGTGGGGTTCATCAATATCCATCAGATCGCAAGTGGCGGTATCGCTGACTGGGGCTTCTATGCGGCGCCAGATGCGCCAAAGGGGACGGGGCGAGCACTTGGAGAGGTGGTCTTGCGGTATGCCTTCGAGACCACAGGGCTGCACAAACTCTGCGCTCATGCATTGGCCTTCAACGAACGTTCCATCCGCTTCCATCTGAACCTTGGTTTTCAGCGCGAGGGGGTTTTGCGGCAACAACACTTTGACGGCCAGCAATACCACGATGTGGTGTGCTTCGGCCTGCTCGCCAGCGAATGGCATCAAGCAAATTGAGAGAGAAACCGATGTCGAACATTCCGAACATTTCCATCGCCGGGCGCCGGATCGCCGTTGACGCTCCGCCCTACGTTATCGCCGAGCTTTCGGCCAACCACAATGGCAAACTCGACACCGCGATGTCGATCGTCCAGGAGGCGAAGAAGGCGGGCGCCGACGCGATCAAGCTGCAGACCTACACCGCAGACACCATTACCCTGAACAGCGATGCCGAGGAATTTCAGATTCACGGTGGCCTATGGGACGGCAAAACGCTCTACAAGCTCTACCAGGAAGCGCACATGCCATGGGAGTGGCACAAGCCACTCTTCGAGCACGCCCGCAAGCTTGGTATCACCATATTTAGTTCGCCCTTTGACAACACTGCGGTCGACCTTCTGGAGGACCTTAATGCCCCGGCCTACAAAATCGCGTCGTTTGAGGCCGTAGACCTGCCGCTGATCAAGTACGTCGCCAGCACAGGTAAGCCGATGATCATTTCCACCGGCATGGCTGATGCCGAAGAGATCCAGGAGGCCATCGATGCAGCGCGCGAAGGTGGCTGCAGAGAACTCGCTATCTTGCACTGCGTGAGCGGCTACCCCGCCCCCGCGGAGGACTATAACCTGCGCACCATCCCAGACATGATCGAGCGCTTTGGTCTTGTGACCGGCCTATCTGATCACACGCTCGACAATACAACAGCAATTGCCAGCGTTGCGCTGGGCGCCAGCATAATCGAGAAGCACTTCACTTTGAACAGAAATGGCGGCGGTCCAGATGACAGCTTCTCACTTGAACCCGCTGAATTAGCCGAGTTATGTAAAGGAACAAAAACCGCTTGGCAGGCATTGGGCAAGGTGAATTACGGGCGCAAATCCAGCGAGCAGGGAAATGTGAAGTTTCGACGGTCGTTGTATTTTGTTCGCGATATGAAGTCTGGAAGTGTAATTTCTACCGAATGTATCCGAAGCGTTCGGCCAGGTTTCGGTATGGCACCTAAGCATCTCGATGCATTGATCGGTTGCACTGTAAAACAGGATGTGATGGCACGGACTCCGGTTTTGGAGGAAAGTATAGAGGGGTTTTCAGAGCGATGAATGTACTTCTTTTGTCGAATGGGGCTCCAAATTATTTTAATTTTTTTAATGCTCTTGCTAATTGTTTCGCCAGAGATGGGGCGACGGTCTCCGTGGCAGTGGACTGTTCATTCTCACGCGAGGAAAATCGTCTCGATGCATTAGGTTTTGAGATTTACGATTTCTCTGCGTTCTATTTGTCGCATCAAGTTGATCGGAGCATTCTCGCCCGCTATGCGACATACGACCTTAATGCTGCATTGCTTTCGGACTTTGAGCGGGCTGAAGTCTATGGTATCTGGGGTAATGAAATTGATATTGGATACTACGATCGGTTGAAAAGCGCGCTTCTTTCATATTTCGAGGGTATTTATGAGCGGCGTGGGATTGATGTCGTTATCTATGAAAATGTCTCCAACACCTTCTCGCACTTTGCGTTGTTCGTGGCCCAGTGTAAAGGTCTAATTTATTGCGGTATTGGTGGATCACGCTTGCCTGGACGTTTTTCGATCACAAATGATCCCTTATGCGATGATCAAACGGCCAGAACATTTTGCGACATCCGCAATGGTCGGATTAATGTCGACCAGGAATTAAGGCAATGGGCCGTTGAATACATCGCAACGATAGAGACCGCTGTCCCTGACTACATGAAAATCAACGGTCTCGACCAAGTCGGTTTGTTGAGTCGTTATTTGAGACTTGATCGATTGAGCAAAGTTAAATCTTTGTTACGTCATGTATTTGATAGCAGAACGGAAGCATTCCAAGTCGGGAATCCTTTACGTACGCATGCGAATCTTTTTTTTCGTAATGTCCGTCGTCGTCTAAAGATTGGAAGGCTTAGGCATTTCTATCAAGAGCCAGTTTTAGGAGAAAAGTTTTTACTGTATCCCATGCACTTTCACCCTGAGTCATCAACGTCAATATTGGCTGGTCCATATCTTGATGAGTATGAGGTGATTCGCAATATCGCCTTCAGTTTGCCTGAAGGAGTACGATTGTACGTTAAGGATCACATTAGTGCCTGGGGCTACCCCTCATTGAATTTTTATCGTCGCATCAAACGGTTGCCAAATGTTAGGTTATTGGACCCTAAGGCACCAACCAAGCAGCTTATTAAGGCGTCCGCTGGTGTTATTACGCTTTCAAGTACCGTCGGATATGAGGCCTTGCTGCTCAAGAAACGAGTATTTCTATTTGGCCGTGTTTTTTATGACTTTCATACAGGCGTTATAAAAATAGTGAATCCAGCACGTCTCCGCGAAATAATATCGGACGGGCTGGCGCAATCAGTTGATTGGGATGACGCATATAATAACGATTTTGTGTGCTCGTACTACAAGTCAACTTTGCCGGGCTCATTGAATTTACTACTTGGTCCGAACGAGGCGAGATGTGCTGCGCGTCACGTTTATAATGAAATGCTTAAAGCTGGTATTGTGAAAATCAGTCAAGAAAGCGTACCCTCTTGATTCTAGTTCTATGTTTCATTGATAAATTTTCGAGTGGGATTTAATGAAACTGAATGTTGCCCTGATTTTTGTCTTTTGGACTTTGCCGTGCTTGATCTATATGGCTGTTCCGTTTGGGCAAACCCCCGATAGCCATATGAAATTGGTGATATTAGTTACAAATGCATTGCTTTACATTCCTTGCGCGTACTGGATTTTTTTGAGAAAGGGCAAGAAAGCTACAGGCTGCAGACTTAAATACAATATTAACATTAACTATATTGTATTCTCTCAGATTGTCATTTTGTTTATTAATCTTTATATAATTCAAGCGACTTCGTTTTCTCTTGGAATCGTCGATGATTCCGTCAGGCTTACGATCTATGAAACGGCGGGATATTTATGGTCGTTATTGGTTGCGCTCTACTCCGTGAGCTATGCCGTCGCTGGTGCGTATGTGAAATTGCCGGGGAATAAGCTTGGTCGAATTGCCAAATTGATGTTAGTGCTTAATTGCGTCACATTTATTACCTATGGAATGAAGTCGGCTGTTGTTCAGGTTGCTCTTTCTTATCTTGCTGGTGGGTTTGTTGTTAGGGTGCCAACAATCAATTTGCAAGTTGCCACTAAATTACTCTCGGCAATTTTGTTTATTCTTATTGGTTTTTGGATTGTAAATTCGATGCGGCAGCAAGAAGCCATTGATTTACTTGGCTTTGTTGAGCTTATATATTTATACATCGCGCCGAATTTTACCAATTATTCAAATATAAGTTCTCTGAACTTTGATTATGAATATTTTCTAGGGGGAGTGCTTGGTGGTTTGTACAAGCTCTTTATTCCCGGCTATTATGCTCCACTTTCTTTGGTGTCTAATGACTATTTGGAGTACCAAACTTGGAATGTGTGGAGTTATCTCACGACTTTTTACGTCAGTGGTGGAATGACTGAAATAGTATTTGGGACTTTTGCGATTGGAGTGTACACGACTTATAGTATATTTCTTGTTTATGTAAAGCCAAGCGTAACAGCCGCGGTGAACTTCTCTCAAATGCTCCTGCTATTATTGTTTTTGCACAATCAGTATTATTTCTCGTCGTTTGCGCCATATGCTGCGATTGGGATTGCGTCAATTTCCTCTAGATTCATTCAGAAAAAATCTTGAAGTAATATTTATTTTTCACAAACAATGAAAGTTAATGTAATTGAGAGGCTTTTACTGTTGATGTGCCGCTTGGTTTATTTCTGTCGTTAATGATTGATGCGGTTTAATAATTCACATGACAATTTCTTGAGCTGTGTTTGATCTCCGGCGAACAAGACTGGGTGTTGGATAACTGTGTAGTTTTAGCTAGTACGATACGTCGTGGTAGAAGTCCCTAAATTTGAACGCTCTCAGAGGGTGATGGTTGAAAGCAAGAATTAGAAGTTGGTTAGTTTGATTTTTTGTATTTTCTTTCGCTTGATTGTTAGTTCTACATAAAGTGCATTAAATGAACACAAAAGTCTTGTTTGTTGCGCCCCTTTCGCCGCCTGTTACGGGGCAGTCATTGGCCTGCGATTTATTGTATAGATATTTGATGGTTAATAAATATGACGTTGCGCTGGTTAATTTGGTTAAGCGGAGTTTTTCGGCAGGATTTAATGGCTTTCATCGTGTAATTGAGGTTGTGCGGATTTTGTGGGCGGTATTTCTCTCTAGGGATTTCAAGTGCGCATACTTTACAATTTCTGAGTCTTTAGCCGGTAATTTAAAAGATCTGGTCGTATTATTAATATGTTTTCGTCGCATTGATAGGTTAGTCATTCACCTTCATGGTGGAGCAGGTATGCGTTTGTTGTTGAGTGACAAGCATCCGCTCTTGCGAGCTGTGAATTCTTTTTTTCTTCGCCGAATTGGCGGGGTTATAGTGCTGGGCGATAGCCTCAAAAAGATTTACGAGGGAATTATCCCTCCATCTAGGCTTCATGTAGTGCCCAACTTTGCTATGGATGAATTATTTGTCTCTGCGACGGATATCGAAGAGAAGTTTTCGAAGATTGAACCGTTGCGTGTTTTGTTTCTGAGTAATTTGTTGCCTGGAAAAGGCCATAAAGAGCTACTTGCTGCGCTAGCATTATTGCCGGCGGAGTTAAAGGGAAGACTACAGGTGGATTTCGCCGGCGGATTTGAGTCAGACGACGATGAGTTCGCGTTTAAGCGTGCAGTGCAAGGGACTAAGGGTGTTACGATCAACGTGTGTGGCGTTGTCCAGGGGGAATTCAAAAAAGAGTTATTGCGTAGGGCTCATTTATTCTGCCTTCCCACTTACTATCCTTATGAAGGTCAGCCCATTAGCATTCTGGAAGCGTATGCATCGGGGTGTGCAGTGATGACCACGAATCACAGTGGTATCTTTGATACGTTCACGCCAGGCGTGAATGGCTTTGAGGTTGAGCCGAGGTCACCCCAATCTATTGCTGACGCAATATTGAGTGCGGTGCATAATGCACCAAAGCTTAAGGACTATGGGAAGAACAACCTTGAAGAAGCGCAAAGAAAGTATCGCGCGTGTACGCACGTTGCCGCATTAGAGAGAGTTATTCTTTCGGTTGGTGAGTAAGGATTTATGGCTCGGTCAAAACTATTAATCATCGCCCCCCTACCACCGCCATTGACAGGGCAGTCGATTGCGGTTGAACTGCTTATTAAGAATATTGGTGCTCATACCAGCACTTTTGTCGTTGACACAAGTAAGTCTGGTTTTCATCAGGGGGCGAGTTCGCTGCTAAGATTGTGCCAGGTTGTTAAGTTGCTCGTTAAGGTTTTATCTAAAATCGGTAGCTCCGATAAAATCTACTTTAATTGTTCTCAGTCTATTGCAGGAAATCTACGTGATCTGTTGATTTATGCCTTTTGTTGGCAATCTCTGGGTCGGATGGTGATTCACCTTCACGGTGGCGCTGGTATGCGTGTTCTCTTGAGTGAGAATCATCCCGTTTTGCTAGCGCTTAATCGTTTCTTTCTCAAGCGTGTAGGTGCAGTCGTGGTTTTAGGAGAAAGGCTCAAGAGTATCTATGATGGCGTTGTGCCTTCAGATAGGCTGCATGCTGTCCCCAATTTTGCTGGAGATGAATTCTTTGTTGATACTTCGATCGTCGACAGCAAGTTTTCCGATGTAGAGCCTTTACGTCTGTTGTTTCTGAGCAATCTTTTGCCAGGGAAGGGCCATCAGGAACTACTCGCCGCGCTCGCTTTATTGCCGGCAGAGGTAAAGGGAAAGCTTCAGGTGGATTTCGCGGGCGGATTTGAGTCAAAAGACGAAGAGTTTGCTTTCAAGCAAGCCGTCGAAAAGACAGGGGGGGCGGCTATCAACGTTCGTGGGGTTGTTCAGGGGGAGCTAAAAAAGGAATTATTGCGTAGGGCCCATTTGTTCTGTCTTCCTACTTACTATCCTTATGAAGGTCAGCCCATCAGCATTCTGGAGGCATATGCATCGGCGTGTGCAGTAATGACCACGAATCACAGTGGAATCTTTGATACGTTCACGCCTGGCGTGAATGGCTTTGAGGTTGAGCCGAAATCACCCCAATCGATCGCAGACGCAATATTGAGTGCGGTACATAATGCACCAAAGCTTAAGGACTATGGGAAGAACAATCTTGAAGAAGCACAAAGAAAATACCGCGCATCTACATACGTCGCTGCGCTCGAAAAAATTATCTTCTAAATAAAAGTTATCATGTCGCAGCCCTCGAAAACGCCGAATGAATTCACAATTTGTGAGCATTGCATAATGGATGCATCTGATCCGAACATCGTCTTTGATGAGCGAGGGTGGTGCGACTACTGCAACAATTTCGAAGTAAATATTCGTTCAAATTGGGATACAGGTGCCGCTGGTCAGATTGCTCTTCAGCGGATGAGTGAGACGATCAGGGCTGCTGGCAAGGGACGCGACTTCGATTGCATCATCGGCCTTAGCGGGGGCCTGGATAGCTCATATGTCGCTTATATTGCTAAGGAAAAGATGGGGCTCCGGCCGTTGTTGTTTCATGTGGATGCCGGTTGGAACACTGATCAAGCCGTTGGGAACATTGAGAAGCTTGTCGATGGCCTCGGATTGGACCTCTACACCGACGTGGTGAATTGGGATGCGGTGAAGCGTATGCAAGTCGCTTTCCTGCGCTCTGGCATTCCCGATCAAGATCTTGTTCAAGACGCGGCTTTCTTTTCGGGCATGTATAAGTTTGCTCGTGAGTACAAGATCAAGCACATCATTACCGGTTCCAATTTCTCGACAGAATGCTGCCGTGAGCCTGAGGAGTGGGGTGGCTATCTGGGTATAGATAAAACGCTTTTTGGTGATATCTGGAAGCGGTGTGGCGACGGCAAGTCTAACGATGACTTCCCTCTGGTCGATATCCTTGTTTACAAGCTGTGGTACCAAAAGGTGCTGGGCCTGAAAGTGTACCACCCTCTCAACTTGGTGCCTTATGTTAAGAAGGACGCTGAAGATGAGCTGGAAAGCAGATTCGGCTGGCAGCGTTTTCAGCACAAACACCACGAATCGCGTTTTACTCGCTTTTATGAGGACTACTGGCTGCCTAGACGGTTTGGCTATGAGAAACGTCGTGCCCATTTCTCAAGTCTGATCATGACTGGACAGATGACACGCGATCAGGCGCTCGAACGTATTTTACACCCCGAGATGGATGAGCATTTCCTCAAGCAGGAGTTTGAGTACGTGGCTCATAAATTGGGATTGACGGTTGGTGGCCTTCAAGATCTTTTTGAACTTCCGAAGAAAACTTATCGGGATTACAAGAACAAGCGGACGCTCATTGGGCTTGGGGCCAATACGATGCGTTTGTTGGGTCTGGAAAAGAGGTATTTCAGGTGATCCGCATCGTTGACTATGGTGTAGGCAATATTCAGGCGTTTTTGAATTTATTTAAACGCTTAGGCTTACAGGCGGAGCGCGCGGATAGGCCGGATGCCCTGCAAGGTGCCACCCGGTTGGTGCTACCTGGTGTGGGTCATTTTGATCATGCCATGCGTAGCCTCAATGACTCGGGAATTCGTTCGCGGTTAGAGGAACTGGTGCTGGGCGCCAAAGTGCCTGTAATGGGTATTTGTGTTGGGATGCAGATGTTGGCCAGCGGTTCGGATGAAGGCAGTATGCCAGGTCTCAACTGGGTGCCTGGCCGCGTGCGCGCCTTTAGTAGCAACCCGCAAAGTGCGCTTCTTCCCATGCCCCACATGGGGTGGAATGATCTGCAGCTTCGTGGGGGGCGAAAGCTGTTTTCACATGGATTTGATGACGTGCCGCAATTTTACTTTCTGCACTCATATTATTTTGATGCCGAAGAAAAGGCGGATGTGGCGGCGACTGCGCACTATGGTTTCGACTTCGATGCCGTGGTCTCGCGTGGTCATATTCACGGGGTGCAGTGTCACCCAGAAAAGAGCCACCACTGGGGCGAACAACTTCTGAAGAATTTTGTGGAGCTTTGACCGATGTTGCGCCCTAGAATTATTCCTTGCCTTTTGGTTCATAAAGGTGGGCTGGTCAAGACGCAAGGTTTTAAGGACCACAAGTATGTCGGTGACCCGATCAATGCGGTTCGGATCTTCAACGAAAAGGAAGCCGATGAGTTGATGGTGATTGACATAGACGCAACTGTTAATGGCGTCGGTCCGGATTTCGACCTTATCGCGAAACTGGCGGCGGAGTGTCGAATGCCTCTATGTTACGGCGGTGGTGTGACCACGGCAGAACAGGCCACTCGACTCGTGGATATGGGGGTGGAAAAGGTGGCTGTGAGCGCTGCCGCGATCTCCGATCCAACGCTATTGACGGAAATGGCCGCAGCGGTGGGCAAGCAGTCGGTTGTGGCTGTTCTGGATGTGCGCAAGCGAAAGGGCCTTTTTGCAAAAGGCTACGAAGTTTGCACCCACAATGCCAGGACGACATATAAGCATGACCCTGTGACTCTCGCTCTGCTGCTTCAAGACGCAGGGGCAGGTGAGATCGTCATCAACTCGGTTGATAGAGACGGATCGATGCTGGGTTATGACCTGGATTTCGCTTTGCAGTTAAAACCGGTACTTAAAGTTCCTGTGACTTTTCTTGGGGGTGCAGGGTCCCTGGAGCACCTTGGTGAATTGGTTGGCAAGCTGGGTGTTGTGGGGGCCGCGGCCGGTAGCTTATTTGTTTTCAAGGGCAAGTATCGTGCTGTGTTGATCAACTACCCTACGCCGTCCGAGAAAGTCCTGCTTTGTCAAAATGCTTTGAAAAATTCAAGACCATAAGAGGAATGTCATGTTTGCCAACAAAGTTCTGTTGATTACCGGTGGGACGGGGTCTTTCGGTAATGCCGTCCTGCGCCGTTTCCTCAACACCGATATCGGTGAAATTCGCATCTTCTCTCGTGATGAGAAGAAGCAGGATGATATGCGGAAGCTGTACAACAACCGTAAGTTGAAGTTCTATATCGGCGACGTTCGCGATCCGCGTTCGATAGCAGCGGCGATGCGTGGGGTTGATTACGTATTCCATGCCGCGGCGCTCAAGCAAGTGCCGTCCTGCGAGTTTCACCCGATGCAGGCTGTGCGTACAAATGTCCTCGGCACCGAAAACATGATCGAGGCGGCTATCGCGAACAAGGTTAAGCGCGTCGTCTGCCTCAGCACCGATAAGGCCGTCTATCCGATCAACGCAATGGGGATTTCCAAAGCGATGATGGAAAAGGTAATGGTTGCCGCGTCGCGTAACTTGGAAGGTACCGGCACCGTCGTATGTGGCACCCGCTACGGCAACGTGATGGCCTCGCGGGGGTCGGTGATTCCGCTTTTCGTCGATCAGGTTAGGAATGGCAGCCCGATCACCATCACCGACCCTAACATGACCCGTTTCATGATGACGCTGGATGATGCGGTGGACCTGGTTTTGTACGCGTTCACCAATGGCAACAATGGCGACATCTTTGTTCAGAAGGCACCGGCAGCCACCGTCGATGTGCTCACTCAGGCCATCCTCGGGCTGATGAAGAAGCCGGATCACGATGTGCGCATCATCGGCACCCGTCACGGCGAGAAGCTGTATGAGGCCCTGCTGAGCCGCGAAGAGCGGGCCTGTGCAGAAGATCTGCCGGGCTACTTCCGTGTGCCGGCCGATGGCCGCGACCTTAACTACGACAAGTTCGTGGAAGAGGGCGAGCAGAAGATAACCGAAGCGGTGGAATACACCTCCCACAACACTGAGCGCCTGGACGTGGAGGGCATGACCAAGCTGCTGCTCAAGCTGGACTTCATGCAGAAGATCGCCCGCGGCGAAAAGGCAGAGGCCCAGGACTAAGCTGCCATGCGCATCGTGATCACCGGAGCCGACGGTTTTATCGGCCGCAATCTGTGCGTGCGCCTAGGCGAACTGGGCCATACCGATCTGGTGCGCATTACCCACGTGTCGGGAGAGGAAGATCTTAAGGCTGCACTGCAGGGGGCTGACTTTGTGTTTCATCTGGCGGGCATCAATCGCCCCAAGGATGTGAGCGAATTCGCCGCTGGCAATGCCGGCCTTACCGAGACCGTATGCAGCCTGCTGGCCGAATACGGCAACAAGGCGCCGGTGGTGCTGTCGTCTTCCACTCAGGCGGCGTTGGATAATCCGTATGGTGTGAGCAAGCGTGCGGCAGAGGATGCGGTGTTCCGCCACGGCGAGCAGAACGGCTCTCCTGCGTATGTGTTCCGCCTGACCAATGTGTTTGGCAAGTGGTCACAGCCCAATTACAACTCGGCGGTGGCGACCTTCTGCCACAACATCGCGCGTGGGTTGGAAATCAAGGTGAACGATCCCGCCGCACCGCTCAAGCTGGTGTACATCGACGATGTGGTCGAAGCCTTTGTCGGCCTGCTGCAGTCGCCCGGTACGCCCAGCGGCTTTGTGATCGCCGGCCCGGAATACGAGTCCACCGTTGGCCTTGTGGCCGATACGATCAGTGGATTTGCGGCCAGTCGTGCATCGATGATTACCGATCGTGTGGGCACCGGCTTGGTGCGGGCGCTGTATTCCACCTATCTGAGCTTCCTGCCAACCGAATCGTTTGCCTACAGCGTGGTCAAGCATTCCGATCCGCGTGGCGAGTTCGTCGAGATGCTCAAGACGCCTGATTGCGGGCAGTTCTCGTACTTCACATCGCATCCCGGTGTAACCCGCGGCGATCACTATCACCACACCAAGACCGAGAAGTTCATGGTGCTCAAGGGCACGGCGCATTTTGGCTTTCGCCACATCGTTACCGGCGAGCATTACGAGCTGGTCACGAAGGGCGGCGAGTGTCGCATTGTCGAAACCGTGCCGGGGTGGGCGCACAATATTACCAACATCGGCGATGACGAGATGATCGTCATGCTGTGGGCAAACGAGATCTTCGATCGCGAAAAGCCCGATACGTTTGCCAACAAGGTGAAGCAATGAAGAAGCTGAAGGTGGTGTCGGTTGTCGGCACCCGTCCCGAGATCATCCGTCTGTCCCGCGTGCTGGCCAAGCTGGACGACTACTGCGAACACGTGCTGGTGCACACGGGCCAGAACTACGACTACGAGCTGAATCAGATCTTTTTTGAAGATCTCGGCGTGCGCAAGCCCGATCACTTCCTCAACGCGGCCGGTGCAACCGGCGCCGAGACCATCGGCAAGGTGGTGATTGCGGTCGATCAGGTGCTGGCCGAAGAGAAGCCCGACGCCATGCTGGTGCTGGGCGACACCAATAGCTGCATTTCGGTGCTGCCTGCCAAGCGCCGCAAGATCCCCACCTTCCACATGGAAGCCGGTAACCGCTGCTTCGACATGCGCGTGCCCGAGGAGATCAACCGCCGTATCGTCGACCACACGGCCGACATCAACCTCACCTACAGCACCATCGCCCGCGATTACCTGCTGCGTGAAGGCTTGCCGCCCGACATGGTCATCAAGACCGGCAGCCCGATGTTCGAAGTGCTGACTCACTACCGTGCCGGAATCGAGGCATCGGACGTGCTGGATCGCCTGGGCCTCAAGCCGCGGGAGTTCTTCGTCGTGAGCGCTCACCGGGAAGAGAACATCGACTCCGAAAAGAACTTCACCAATCTGGTGGCGACGCTCAACGCCGTGGCCGAGAAATACCAGATGCCGGTGATCGTCTCGACCCACCCGCGCACCCAGAAGCGTGTGGATGCGATGGGCGCCCAGTTCCATCCGCTGATCCGCCTGCTCAAGCCCCTGGGCTTCAAGGACTACAACAAGCTGCAACTCAACGCCAAGGCGGTGCTGTCGGATAGCGGCACCATCAACGAAGAGTCGTCGATCCTCAACTTCCCGGCGCTCAACATCCGCGATGCCCACGAGCGCCCCGAAGGCATGGAGGAGGCTGCGGCCATGATGGTCGGCATGAACACCGAGCGCGTCATGCAGGGGCTGGCGATTCTTGAAGATCAGCCCAGCGGTGAAACCCGTCTGCTCCGGCAGGTAGGTGATTACAGCATGCCCAACGTTTCCGACAAGGTTGTGCGGATCATCCACAGCTACACCGATTACGTTAATCGGGTGGTGTGGAAGAAGTACTGAGGGCCCGGGTGCAATGCGTATAGCCTTAATCGCGGATGCTTATCCGCCGATGCGTTCGTCGGGGGCGGTACAACTCAGGGATTTGTCCCGCGAGTTCGTTCGGCAAGGGCACGACATTACGGTGATCGTTCCGGCTGCAGAACTCGCGACGCCATGGTCGATCGAGATCCTTGCAGGTGTGCAGGTGCTTCGCGTCAAGGCCATGCAGACCCGTGACACCAATTACGCGTGGCGCACGCTAGCTGAGCTTGCCCTGTCGCATTTCGTGCGCAAAGGCTTGTTGGCTAGCCCGTTGCGGGACGTGAAGTGGGATGCCGTTGTCTGGTATTCACCCACTATTTTCTTTGGCCGCGCTGCGAACTGGCTGAAGGTGCGCAGTGCGTGTCCCAGCTATCTTATCATCCGCGACATTTTTCCCGAATGGGCGGTGGATCTCGGTCTGATGAGGCGTGGGCCGGTATATCGTTTCTTCAAGTACTTCGAGCGTCTGCAATATGAGTCTGCCGACACCATTGGTGTGCAGTCGCCGGCGGGGCTTTCTTACTTTGCGGATTGGGCTGCCGCCAGCCCGGGGCGTCGCCTTGAAGTGCTGCAGAATTGGCTGGCGCCCGCCGAGAACGTTGGGTGCTCGATCGATATCAGCAAGACGCATCTCGCGGGGCGCCATATTTTTGTGTACGCGGGCAACATGGGGGCGGCGCAGGCGATGGACATGGTCCTCGCTCTAGCGGAGCGTCTCATGTCGCGCACGGACGTAGGTTTCCTGTTTGTCGGGCGAGGTTCTGATGTGCCGCGTCTGCGCGCAATTGCCGACGAAAAAAAACTGCCTAACGTCCTTTTTTACGACGAGATCGACCCTACGGAGGTGCCGGGGTTACTGATCCAGTGTCACGTCGGATTGGTTATGCTGGATCCGCGACATAAGACCCACAATGTGCCGGGAAAATTTCTTACATACATGCAGGCCGGGCTGCCGGTTTTGGCCCGTCTTAATGCAGGTAATGATTTGGTCGAGCAAATCGAGGATGAGGGTGTCGGGCGTGCATACGTAGGAGATTCGGTGGACGCCTTTGGGGACTTGGGAATATCGCTTGCAAACTCTACCGATCGGGACAGAATGTCGAAGCGTGCCGTGCTTCTGTCTGATCGACTTTATTCTGTACGGGCCGCCGTTCATCAAATTACCTCCCGGTTTATTTGAGCTTATTCAGATTGGAAGTCTGGCTTTTTACTTTGGTTCCTTGCTAAGTTCCTAAGTTTCTGTTGAATAAATTTGATAAGTAAAATAGATAGCCAGCCAGCTAGGCTAGCGATTATCATTTTGTTAAAGGGGAAGTTGCGTAATGGCGAAAGGCATGATCTTGGCCGCCGGTCAGGGAACGCGGGTTCGTCCGCTCACAATAAACGTACCCAAGCCCATGGTGCCGATCCTCGGCAAGCCGCTGATGGAGTATTTGATTGAACATCTTGCCAAGCATGACATTGGTCAAATCATGGTTAACGTTGCTTTCAATCATTACAAGATCGAAAATTTTTTCGGCGACGGGCATCGCTGGGGCGTGGAGATGGGTTACTCCTACGAGGGAAAGCGTGACCACGGCGATATCGTGCCCAAACCGCTCGGTTCAGCCGGTGGGATGAGGCGCATCCAGGACTTTGGCGGTTTCTTTGATGAAACCACGCTGGTACTGTGTGGCGATGCCATCGTAGATCTGGACATCTCCGCCGCCATTGCGGAGCACAAGGCCAAGGGCGCCGTCGCCAGCGTCGTGACTGTCGAGGTGCCGTTTGAGCAGGTCAAGAACTACGGCGTCGTTGTGGCCGATGAAGAAGGGCGGGTTGTCTCTTTCCAAGAAAAACCCAAACCTGAAGAAGCCAAGTCGCGCCAAGCGAGTACCGGCATCTACATCTTCGAGCCCGAAGTGCTTGGCTACATTCCGCAGGGTGTCGAATTCGATATCGGAAGCCAATTATTCCCCAAATTGGTGGAGTTGGGGGTGCCGTTCTACGCCCAGAAACACAATTTCAACTGGATCGACATCGGCCGCCTTACCGATTATTGGGACGTGCTGCAGCGCGTGCTGCGCGGCGAGGTCTCGCAGATGCACATGCCGGGCCGCGAGGTGTCGCCGGGGGTATGGGTTGGCCTTAACACCTCAATCGCGTGGGATAGCGTGCAGATTGTTGGACCGGTCTATGTCGGCGCCAATGTGCGTATCGATCCGGGGGTGTCAGTGATTGGTCCTGCCTGGATCGGGCACGGTAGTCATCTACGCTCGGGATCCCGTGTGGAACGCAGCATCCTGTTCGAGTACACCCGGATCGCAGAGGGGATGACTTTCCGCGAGAAGATTCTTTCGCCTCAATACTGCGTTGATCGCAATGGGGAGGCGGTGTACGTGGGTGATGACACCTGCCCGCTGCGCTGGGGCGATGCGCGCGCGTAACGGCTGATCTATGTCCACTCTCGTTTCCACGCCCTGGCAGGCGCTGCTGGATCATTGCGCGACACTGAAGGGTGTTCATCTGAGGGATCTGTTTGCGGGTGATCCAGATCGTTTCGCGCGTTTTTCGGTGCGTGTCGGTGATGTGCTGGTGGATTGTTCCAAGCAGCGCGTCGATGGGAAGGCCTTGCGGCTGCTCATTGCGCTGGCCGAACACGCCGATCTGCGCGGCTGGCGGGCGCGTCTGTTTGCCGGTGAAAAGATCAACGCGAGCGAGGGGCGTGCGGTGCTGCACCCGGCGCTACGTTATCTCAAGCTTGATGCCTTCCCTTCACCACAACTGGATGTGATGCCCGAGGTACGTGCAGTACGCGCGCACATGAGGGAATTCTCCGAAAAGGTTCGTGCCGGCTTATGGCGGGGCTTTTCCGGCGAGGCTATCCGCGATGTGGTGAACATCGGTATCGGCGGCTCTGATCTTGGTCCCAAGATGGTGGTGCGGGCGTTGGCGGCATTTCAGCGCCCGGGGTTGCGCATGCACTTTGTGTCCAATCTGGACAGCGCCCATCTTGCACCGCTGCTGGATAGTCTTGATCCTCGCTCCACGCTGTTCATTGTGGCGAGCAAGACATTCTCCACCCAGGAGACCATGCTGAACGCGGAAACGGCGCGTGAGTGGCTGTGCGCCGCTGCGGGCAAGGATGCGGAGCGTGCCCTGGAGCGGCATTTTGTCGCCGTTACGGCCGATGAACAGCGGGCCGCTGCCTTCGGGATTCCTGCCCGGAATGTCTTTCGCATGTGGGACTGGGTAGGTGGGCGCTATTCGCTGTGGTCAGCCGTCGGCTTGCCCATTGCCTTGTCCATCGGCATGAATGGCTTTGAGCGCCTTCTGGCCGGGGCTGCTGCGATGGATTCGCACTTCCGTGACGCTCCGCTCGAGAGAAACCTGCCAGTGCTTATGGCATTGATCGGCATCTGGAACACCAATTTTCTGGGGGCTAGTACCAGTGCGGTGCTGCCGTACCATGAGGCGCTGCGGTTTCTGCCGTCCTTCCTTCAGCAACTTGAGATGGAGTCGAACGGCAAGACGGTGGGGCGTGATGGCAAGCCACTTGCCCATCCGGCGAATCCTATTGTGTGGGGTGAGATTGGTTCAAACGGCCAACATGCCTTCTTTCAATTGCTGCATCAGGGCGGTTGGCTCGTGCCAAGCGACTTCATTGCCAGCGCACAGAGCGATTTTCCATTGCCCGGCCACCAGGCTCCGCTAATGGCCAACTTCCTGGCCCAGAGCGCTGCGTTGGCCTTCGGCAAGACGGAGGCCGAGGCGCGTGCTGAACTCACCGCTGCAGGCGTGCCGGAAGCGCAGGTCGCCACACTTCTGCCCCATAAGGTATTCGCAGGCAACCAGCCCTCCACTACCATCATCCTGCCACGGCTGGATGCCTTTCACCTGGGTATGCTGCTCGCGCTGTATGAGCACAAGGTATTCGTGCAGGGGGTCGTGTGGGGAATCAATTCGTTTGACCAGTGGGGGGTCGAACTGGGCAAACAATTGGCTGGGCGGCTGCTGCCGGCGCTTACAGGGGAGACTGATCTTGCAGGGTTGGATCAATCCACTGGATCGCTCATTGCGTGGTGCAGGGAGCACAGTGATTTCTAGTTCATCTGTGCGGTGAAGCGGTATTGCAAAGCGGCGGCCGATTGGTCGCCGCTTTGCATGGTGTGAAGTATTGATCCGGAAAGACCGTCGGACTGAAATCCGACCCGCAAGGTTACGCCTCGAAGGTCGGGCTTCAGTCCGACATTTGTTCTACCTTGGCCGTCGGATCAGCCGCCTGCGGTGATGCTCACCACGTCGCTCCATTCGCCAACCCGGTTGTCTTTCACTCGGTAGATGGCCTTGTATTGCCACGTGACCGGTGTGGCGGGAAGGGGGGCGTTGTCGGGTACGCGGGTGGAGTTGGCGATGGTGAGGAAACCGAAGCCCTTTTCATCGCTGCGATCCACCCAGATCTCGATGGCGTCGGCGTCGCCCTTGGGCCACTGGATGCTGGGCTGGCCGGCTTTTTTGGAGATGTCGAGGATGGGTTTGGCGCTGTCGGTATCGACGATCTGTGCGGCGCCGATGATGTTGAGCTCCCTGCCGATGTCGTCGGAGTAGTTCTTGGCGGCCTTGATGCGGGCCACCAGGCTGGTGAGGCGCGGGATGATGCCGTGGGGGACGGCCGGGGCCGCTGGGGGCAGGTTTGCCACGTGCGGATACGCGGCGGTGCCCTCGCCGCCGTCGCGCTGCAGGTTCTTGTAAGCGGTCCAGCGCTTGGCGGTGGCCTGTACAGATTCAAGCGACGACAGGGTATAGCTGAATGAGGCGGCGTCGGCTTCAAGTTGCTTGATGTGTGATTCGCCGAGTTCGAGAGTGTTAGCCAGGGCCGGCAAGTGGGCGGCGAGGTGTTCGAGCAGCGCTGCGCGGCCGGCGTCATCGTTGGGCAGGTAGTAGTTCTTGGGCATGGTGCTTCTCCTCCGATTGCTTGTGGGTGGGTGGGTGATTGCTACGCGGCCGGAAGGCCGAAAACCGCTGAAAACCCGCGCCAGTAAAGGCTTTGCAGTAATTTGCGGGTTTTGGGAGAGGCGTCCGGCAATGATTGCAGGACGACCTGGAATGATTGCAGGACGTCCTGCTGCTTTGGCCGGATGTCCTTGGGCTGCAGCCGGACGTCCATGAGTGATGGCCGGATGTCCGGCTGCGGCTGCCGGATGTGCTGCAAGGATGGCCGGATGTCCGTGAGCGCTTGCCGGACGTCCGGCAGCGCTGGCGGGATGTCCGTGGAGAATTGCCGGATGTCCGTGGATTGCTGCAGGACGTCCTGCAAAGGCTGCAGGATGTCCTGCAATGATTGCCGGGCGCGCGGCCAGCACGGCGGCACGTGCGGCGGTTTGGGCGGGAGCGGATGGGAACGCTGCGGCTTGTGGTGGAAGGTCTGAACCATCGTCTGCGTGCTTCGGCTGGCGTTGGCTGCGACCATTGGTCGCTGTGCCGCAGCGTGCTCGAGCTGATCGACTCGCTATAAATTGGCGGCGATGATAAGTGGAAGTTGAAATGATGTATACGTTAACAGCATAGCTGGAATAAATTTTTCGCGTGATCTTCTGGTTCGCCGTACAGTGGTATAGAATTTCCGGCCATGCATGCGAACATCATTCATCACGGCGCCCTGCATGGGGTCACCGGCTCTTGCCATCAGCTCTTCATCGACGACACCCACAGCCTGCTGATCGACTGCGGGCTGTTCCAGGGGGCCGAGACTTCGCCCGATGGCGGTTCGGCCAGCGACAGGCTGGAGATTCCGTTTCCGGTGGATGCCGTGCGGGCGCTGGTGGTCACCCATGTGCACATCGATCACGTGGGGCGGATTCCGTGGTTGCTGGCGGCGGGGTTCAAGGGGCCGATCTATTGCAGCGAGCCTTCGGCGCGGCTGCTGCCGGTGGTGCTGGCCGATGCCTTTGCGGTGGGGGTGACGCGGGACGCGCGGCTGGTGGAGCGTTACCTGCGGATGGTGGAGGCGCGCATCCGGCCGGTGCCCTGGAACACATGGCAGACGGTTTTCGAGGGGCCGGATGGCAGTTGTGGCATTCGCCTGCAGCGGGCCGGGCACATTCTCGGGTCGGCCTATGTGGAGTGCGATCTCGTGCGCCCCGGGGCGCGGCGGACCCGAGTGGTGTTCTCGGGGGATCTGGGGGCCCCCCACGCACCGATGCTGCCGGCGCCGCGCTCGCCATTGACGGCGGATGTGGTGGTGCTGGAGAGCACCTATGGCGATCGCCTCCATGAAGACCGCAAGGCCCGCCGGGAGCGCCTCCAGCGGGTGGTCGAGAAGGCGCTGGATAACGGCGGTACGGTGATCGTGCCGGCCTTCAGCATCGGCCGCACGCAAGAGTTGTTGTATGAATTCGAGGACATCCTCTACCGCGAGCAGCGCCAGCCCGGGCCCCATGCCGGGCGCTGGGCAAAGCTGCCGATCTACCTGGATTCACCCCTCGCCGGGCGTTTCACTCAGATCTACCGTGAGCTGCAACCCTACTGGAACGACGAGGCCCTGGCCCGGGTGCGGGCCGGACGCAAGCCCCTGGCCTTCGACCAGCTGGTGGCCATCGACGAGCACGCCGACCACGAGGCCAACGTGCGCAGGCTTGCCCGCAGCGGCGAGCCCGCCATCGTGATCGCCGCCAGCGGCATGTGCGCCGGTGGGCGGGTGATGGGTTATCTCAAGGCCATGCTCCACGATGCGCGTCACGACGTGCTGTTCGTGGGCTACCAGGCCCGCGGCACGCCAGGCCACGCGATCCAGACCTGGGGGCCGGAGGGCGGTTATGTGGATATCGACGGCGAGCGCATCGACATCCGCGCCGGCATCCATTCCGTCTCCGGCTATTCCGCCCACGCGGATCAGGCCGGCCTGGTGCGCTTCGTCACCGGCATGCGCCGCTGGCCGAAAGAAGTCCGCCTGATCCACGGTGACGACGACGCCCGCACCGCCCTGCGCCACGCCATCGAATCCGCCACCGCAGGGCAGGTGAAAGTGTTGAATGGCGGAGAAGCGCTGTCGGACTAAAGTCCGACATACAGGGGTTTCGCGGGTGTGCGGGTTGAAGCCCCGCCGATCTGTAGGTCGGACTTTAGTCCGACACCGGGTGCTTGATTTGGGCCGTGCTGTCGGACTGAAGTCCGACCTACAGGGGTTTCGCGGGTATGCGGGTTGCAGCCTCACCGATCTGTAGGTCGGACTTTAGTCCGACAGAACACACCAGCAGGCCGTATTGAACCGCAGGACAGGCAATCTCATCCGGGCGTATGTCTTATTCCGATCTTCGCAAGGGCCGGGTTTCGGTGGTGGGGCAGGTCTATCTGCTGACGACCGTCACCCATGACCGCCGGCCGTGGTTTGGGGATTTCCGGGCTGGGTGTGCGGTGGCGAGGGTGATTCACGATCTGGCTTTGGGGTATCCGGGCCTGTCGCTGGCGTGGGTGGTGATGCCGGATCACGTGCACTGGCTGGTGCAGCTCCCGGAAGGGCTGACTCTGGGCTCATTGATGCGGCGCCTCAAGGGGCGCAGCGCGCTGGCGCTCAATGACGGCACGGGCGGGGGCAGGGTGTGGGCGCCGGCCTACCACGACCGCGCCCTGCGGCGGGAGGACGATGTACGCGCCGCCGCCCGTTACCTCGTCGCCAACCCCGTCCGCGCGGGGATTGTCGATCGGGTGGGGGATTATCCGTTGTGGGATGCGGTCTGGCTGTGAGGGGGCGTTTGGGTCTGGTACGGGGTGCTTGATTTGGGCCGCGCTGTCGGACTGAAGTCCGACCTACAAGGGGTTGCGCGGGTGTGTGGGTTGCAGCCCCACCGATCTGTAGGTCGGACTTTAGTCCGACACCAGGTGCGTGATTGGGCCGTGCTGTCGGACTGAAGTCCGACCTACAGGGGTTTCGCGGGAGTGCGGGTTGAAGCCTCACCGATCTGTAGGTCGGACTTTAGTCCGACACCGGGAGCTTGATTGGGCCGCGCTGTCGGACTGAAGTCCGACCTACAGGGGCTTCGTGGGTATGCGGGTTGCAGCCTCACCGATCTGTAGGTCGGACTTTAGTCCGACACCG
>NZ_CALAYQ010000156.1:0-9750 GCF_937894855.1 uncultured Zoogloea sp. | reverse complement strand
GCTACGCGGCCTCCAAGGGCGGCGTGGTCGCCATGACCCTGCCCATCGCCCGCGAGCTGTGCCGCTCCGGCATCCGCGTGATGACCATCGCCCCGGGCATCATGGAAACCCCGATGCTCCTCGGCATGCCCGCCGACGTGCAGGAAGCCCTCGGCAAGATGGTTCCCTTCCCCTCCCGCATGGGCAAGCCGGCCGAGTACGCCGCGCTGGTCGAGCACATCTTCAGCAACGCCTACCTCAACGGCGAAGTGATCCGCCTCGACGGCGCGATCCGCATGGCAGCCAAATAAACCGGTAAGGAGTGAGGCGTGAGGAGTGAGGAGACCGCGCGAAACGCGCAGTGCCCCTCCCCGCACCTGACCTCGCCCGGCCGACGCCAGCGCACAGCCGCGCAGCCCGGCCTCCTCACTCCTAACTCCTGACTCCTGACTCCTGACTCCTCCCCGAATTAAAAGGAATTCCCAATGAGCAACGCCAACGACCCGATCGTCATCGTCTCCGCCGCCCGCACCCCGATGGGTGGTTTCCAGGGTGATTTCGCCAGCCTCACCGCCGCCCAGCTCGGCGGCGTCGCCATCAAGGCTGCCGTCGAGCGCGCCGGAATCGCCGCCGACACCGTCGAAGAAGTCATCTTCGGCTGCGTGCTGCCCGCCGGCCTCGGCCAGGCCCCGGCCCGCCAGGCCACCCTCAACGCTGGCCTGCCCCTCACCGCCGGCTGCACCACCATCAACAAGGTGTGCGGCTCTGGCATGAAGGCCACCCTGCTGGCCCACGACCTGCTGGTTTCCGGCAGCGTCGAAGTCGTCGTCGCCGGCGGCATGGAATCCATGAGCAACGCCCCCTACATGCTGTCCAAGGCCCGCGGCGGCTACCGCCTCGGCCACGGCCAGCTCCTCGACCACATGTTCTTCGACGGTCTCGAGGACGGCTACAGCAAGGAAACCAAGGGCCGCCTGATGGGCACCTTCGCCGAAGACTGTGCCACCGCCTACGGCTTCACCCGTGAAGAGCAGGACGCCTGGGCGATCACCTCCACCACCCGCGCCCAGGCCGCCATCAAGGACGGCTCCTTCGAGTGGGAAATCACCCCCGTCACCGTGGCCGGGCGCAAGGGCGACGTCACCATCGCCTCCGACGAGCAGCCGCCCAAGGCCAACATCGAGAAGATCGCCACCCTCAAGCCGGCTTTCAAGAAGGACGGCACCGTCACCCCGGCCAACTCCAGCTCCATCTCCGACGGCTCCGCCGCGCTGGTGCTGATGCGCGCCTCCACCGCCGAGAAGCTGGGCGCCAAGCCCATCGCGAAGATCGTCGGCCACACCAACCACGCCGGCCTGCCCGCCAACTTCCCGACCGCCCCGGTCGGCGCCATGCAGAAGCTGCTCGCCAAGACCGGCTGGACCGCCGGCGACGTGGATCTGTGGGAAATCAACGAAGCCTTCGCCGTCGTCACCATGGCCGCCATCCGCGACCTGGCCCTCGACCCGGCCAAGGTGAACATCCACGGCGGCGCCTGCGCCCTCGGCCACCCGATCGGCGCCTCCGGTGCCCGCATCATCGTCACCCTCCTCGGCGCCCTCAAGAAGACCGGCGGCAAGCGCGGCATCGCCAGCCTGTGCATCGGCGGCGGCGAAGCCACGGCCCTGGCCGTGGAGATGCTGTAAGGCAGAAAGCCTTCCGGAATGTCGGGTTACGCCCTGCGGGCTAACCCGACCTACCGAGAAGCAACGCAAGACCGGCGATCCGCGCACCGAGCCCATCAGAAAAGGCTCGGTGCCCAGCCAAAGCCCGTCTGAACCGTCGAGCAGCGCAGTGCCAGCCGGGGCAGTCCGGCGTCGCTGTCTGAGCCCGAAGGGCGAGTTTGCGACGTCGGCCGGCTGGCGCGAGCAGCGCAGAGGAGTCGTCCGCAACGCGGACGACCGGTGAAGCCGGGTCGCCTTCTTTGCCTACTTTCTTGGCGACACAAGAAAGTAGGTCGCCCGCCGGGGCGAGACCCGGCCAATGCCCGCCCAAACGACCACCAAACCGCGTCGTCGGGTACCGCAAAGATCAACGCAAGAAACACCAAAGGACACCGCACCATGATCCTCACCCAAGAACAAGAAATGATCCGCGACTCCATGCGCGCCTTCGCCCAGGAGCGCCTGGCCCCCTTCGCTGCCGAATGGGACAAGCACCACACCTTCCCCGCCCAGGCCCTCAAGGAACTCGGCGAGCTGGGCGCGATGGGCATGTGCGTGCCCGAAGAGTGGGACGGCGCCGGCATGGACTACATGAGCCTGGTGCTGACGCTGGAAGAGATCGCCGCCGGTGATGGCGCCACCTCCACCATCGTGTCGGTGCAGAACTCCCTCGCCTGTGGCATCACGCAAAAATACGGCACCGACCAGCAGAAGGAAGAGTGGCTCAAGCCGCTCGCCCGCGGCGAGAAGCTCGGCTGCTTCTGCCTGACCGAGCCCCACACCGGCTCCGACGCCGGCGCCATCACCACCCGCGCCGACCGCGACGGCGACAGCTTCGTGCTCAACGGTGTCAAGCAGTTCATCACCACCGGCAAGCACGCCCACATGGCCATCGTCTTTGCCGTCACCGACAAGGCCGCCGGCAAGAAGGGCATCAGCTGCTTCCTGGTGCCCACCGCCACCCCGGGCTTCATCGTCGGCCGCACCGAAGAGAAGATGGGCCAGCACGCCTCCGACACCGTGCAGATCATCCTCGAGAACTGCCGCGTGCCCGCAAGCGCGCTGCTCGGCAAGGAAGGTGAAGGCTACAAGATCGCCCTGTCCAACCTCGAAGCCGGCCGCATCGGCATCGCCGCCCAGAGCATCGGCATGGCCCGCGCCGCGTTCGAAGCCGCCGTGCGCTACGCCAAGGAGCGCATCACCTTCGGCGTGCCGATCATCGAGCACCAGGCGGTCAACTTCAAGCTGGCCGACATGAACACCCTGCTCGACGCCGCCCGCCTGATGGTGTGGCGCGCCGCCCAGCTCAAGGACGCCGGCAAGCCCTGCCTGAAGGAAGCCTCGATGGCCAAGATGTTCGCCTCCGAAGCCGCCGAAAAGATCGCCTCCGACGCCATCCAGATCCACGGCGGCGTCGGCTACACCAGCGACTTCCCGGTCGAGCGCATCTACCGCGACGTGCGCATCTGCCAGATCTACGAAGGCGCCAACGACATCCAGCGGCTAGTCATCGGCCGCTCCATCGCCGCCGAGTAAAGGTACGCATAAACCTACTGCGGCCGCCGATCTCGCAACTGCGGTACTCGCCGTACTCGAGTACGGCTGTGTTCCTCGTCGCGACCTCGACGGCCTCGCTACGGTTTCTGCGCACCTTTACGCAGATTGCGCTTCAGGGGCGAACGAGTTCGCCCCAACAACCCTGTAACGAAACCACCCGAGCCTCCCGCAGAGGCTCGGTGCCCAGCCAAAGCCCGTCTGATCCGCCGAGCAGCGGAGAAGCGGGCGGGGCCTTCCGGCGCGGCTGTCTGAGCCGGCGCAACCGGCGAGTTCCGCGCCGGCCGCCCGCTTCGAGCAGCGCAGGGGAGTCATTCGCGCAGCGAATGACCGGTGAAGCCGGGTCGCCTTCTTTGCCTACTTTCTTGGCGAAGCAAGAAAGTAGGTCGCCCGCCGGGGGCGAACACCCCGGCCAACGGCGCGCCAAACAAGCACCGCCAGCCAAATCAAAACAAGAACAACAAAACCAAGGAGACAAAACCAATGGGCCCCCTCCACGGCATCAAAGTCGTCGAATTCGCCGCCCTCGGCCCCTGCCCGATGGCCGCGATGATCCTCGCCGACCTCGGCGCCGAAGTCGTGCGCATCGAACGCAAGCCCGCCCCCGGCGCCAAGCCGGCGTCGGATCTGTTCGATCCCAAGATCGACATCCTCAACCGCTCCCGCCGCGTCGTCACGCTCGATCTCAAGAAACCCGAAGGCCTCGCCGCCGCACGGGAACTGGTCGCCAGGGCCGACATCCTCGTCGAAGGCTACCGCCCCGGCGTGATGGAGCGCCTCGGCGTGGGGCCGGACGACAGCATCAAGGCCAACCCGCGCCTCGTCTATGGCCGCATGACCGGCTGGGGCCAGAGCGGGCCGCTGGCCCACGCCGCCGGGCACGACATCAACTACTTGTCGCTCTCCGGCGCGCTCTCCGCCATCGGCGAGCCCGGCGGCAAGCCGGTGGTGCCCCTCAATCTGGTGGCCGACTGCGGCGGCGGCGCGATGCTGCTGGTGGTCGGCGTGCTCGCCGCGCTCACCGAGGCGCGCAACTCCGGCAAGGGCCAGGTGGTGGACGCGGCGATGACCGACGGCTCGGCGCTGCTCATGACCATGATGTACACCCTCAAGGCCATGGGCCAGTGGGGGCAGACACGCGGCAGCAACCTGCTCGACGGCGGCGCCCACTTTTACGACACCTACCGCTGTGCCGACGGCAAGTACATCTCCATCGGCCCCATCGAACCGCAGTTCTACGCGCTGTTCCTGCAGAAGGCCGGTATCACCGATCCAGACTTCAACCAGCAGTGGGACCGCGCCCGCTGGCCCGAGCTCAAGACCCGCCTCGCCGCCCATCTGGCCACCCGCACGCGGGACGAATGGTGTGTGCTCATGGAGGGCAGCGATGCCTGCGTGGCGCCCGTTCTGGACATGGACGAAGCGCCCGAACACCCGCACAATCGGGCCCGCGGCACCTTCATCGAGGTGGGCGGCGTCGTGCAGCCCGCACCGGCTCCCCGCTTCAGCCGCAGCACCCCGGCAACACCCCGTCCGCCGAAACATGGCGCCACGGGCGAAGACGTGCTCGCAGACTGGGGCTTCACCCCCGACGCCATCGACGGCCTGCGCCGTGCCGGGGCGATTTAACTAAAACACGCTTGGAGGACACATGGATTACCAGAACATCATCGTCGAGACCCGTGGCAAGGTCGGCTTCATCACCCTCAACCGCCCCAAGGCCCTCAACGCCCTCAACGACGCCCTCGTCGATGAGCTGGGTGTGGCGCTGGACGGCTTCGAGGCCGACGAGAACATCGGCTGCGTGGTCATCACCGGCTCCGAGAAGGCCTTCGCCGCCGGCGCCGACATCGGCATGATGGCCAAGTTCAGCTACATGGACGCCTACAAGGGCGATTACATCACCCGCAACTGGGAGCGCCTCAAGACCTTCCGCAAGCCGGTGATCGCCGCGGTGGCCGGCTTTGCCCTGGGTGGCGGCTGTGAGCTGGCGATGAGCTGCGACATGATCTTCGCTGCCGACACCGCCAAGTTCGGCCAGCCCGAAGTGAAGCTCGGCACCCTGCCCGGCGCCGGCGGCACCCAGCGCCTGCCCCGCGCCGTGGGCAAGGCCAAGGCCATGGACCTGTGCCTCACCGCCCGCATGATGGACGCCGCCGAAGCCGAGAAGGCGGGCCTCGTGGCCCGCGTGATCCCCGCCGACAAGCTGGTGGAAGAAGCCCTCGCCGCCGCCGCCACCATCGCCAGCTATTCCCTGCCCGTCATCATGATGATCAAGGAATCCATCAACCGCAGCTTCGAATCCGGCCTCAACGAAGGCCTGCTCTTCGAGCGCCGCGTGTTCCACTCCAGCTTCGCCCTCGACGACCAGAAGGAAGGCATGGCCGCCTTCGTCGAGAAGCGCAAGGCCGAGTTCAAGAACCAGTAATTCCGCGGTTCGCGCAGCACACGGGAAAGGGGCTTCGGCCCCTTTTCTGCGTTCACCGCCCCCTCAGTGCCCGAACACCCGCAGCCCCAGCAATCCCACCACCGCCAGCGCCAGCACCGCGGTGCTGCACTTCCAGAACAGCACCGGATCACGGTCGATCAGCGGGGTGGCGCGTTCGTTCTGGAACTGCGGGCCCGGCGCCTTCAGATCCTGCACGAACTCCGAGATCACCTCCTGGCGCTTGTCCGGCTGGGGGCTGAGGGCCTTGCCGAGCACCGCGTCCACCCACGCCGGCAGATCCGGGCGCAGATGACGCGCAGGCACGTAGCGCAGACGGCGCAGATCCGCCGGGCTGCGCACGCGGGTGGCCTCCAGCCCGTAGGGCAGCTGGCCGGTGAGGAGCTGGTAGGTGATCGCCGCCAGCGAGAACAGCTCGCTGCGCTGGCTGCCGCCTTTGCCCAGCAGGTATTCCGGCGCGGCGTATTGCAGGGTGCCGGGCACACCGGTGACGAGGGCGTCCCGGTGATATTCGGCCAGCCCTTCCACGTGGGCGTTGGCCAGGTCGATGAGCTTGACCGTGCCCTGGGCGTCGATCATCACGTTCTCGGGGCGCAGATCCTGGTGGAGCATCTCGCGCCGGTGCAGGGCCTGCAGGCCCTGGGCGATCTGCTCGACGATGCCGCGCACGCTCTCGAGGCTGGGCTTGGGGTTATCCACCCGCCACTGGGCGAGGGTCTGGCCGTCGATGAAGGCCATCGCCACGAAGAGGTGGCTGCGCGGGCGGTCGCCGGGCCAGGTCTTGACCACGTGGGGGCTGTCCACCCGGCGGGCGATCCATTCCTCCAGCACGAAGCGGTCGAGGTAATCCGCGTCCTGGCTCAGGTCCACCGACGGGGTCTTGATGACGTACTGCTGGCCACTCACCTGATCCACCGCCAGATGCAGGTGGCTGCGGGCGCTCACCTGCAGCTCGCGCAGGATGGTGAAGCCCTCGAACTCCATCCGCGGCGCAAGTTGGGGCGGCATCGCCAGCCCCTCGCGGCGCAGCTGCGGATGGGGCGCGTCGCTCGCCGGCAGGGCGTCGATGCGCAGGAGCTGCAGGGTGGCGTCGTCGGTGGAGCCGCGGCGGTGGGCGAGGCTCACCAGATCGGACGCGGCGGCATCCAGATCATCCGGATGGCGGCCGAGGGCGGCGTGGATGTCGTCGGCCTGCAGGTGGGAGTAGGCGCCGTCGGTGGCGAGCAGGTACACCTCGCCCACCTCGGCCGCCCAGCCCCGGTAGTCGATCTCCACGTGGGGCCCGACGCCCAGCGCCCGCCCCAGATACGACTCGGTGGACGACATGCGCACCCGGTGATCCTCGGTGAGCTGCTCCAGCGCGTGGGGATGCAGCCGGTAGATGCGCGAATCGCCCACGTGCAGCAAGTGCAGGTCGCGCCCCTTGAGGATCAGCGCGCAGAAGGTGCACACAAAGCCCCGGTCCTTCTCGAAGCGCCCGTCGCCGCCCATGGTCTGGGAATGCAGCCACGAGTTGGTGGCCGAGAGCACCCGCTCGGCCGCCCGGCGCACCGACCACGCCTCCGATGTGGCGTAGTAATCCTCGAGAAACGAGCCCACCGCCGTCTGGCTGGCGAGCTGGCTCACCGCGCTCGAGCTGATGCCGTCGGCAATGGCCAGTGCAATGCCCTTGCTGGCCAGCTGGTGGCCCTTGGGCAGCAGGGCGCCGTGGAAATCCTGGTTAACGTCGTGAGCCCCGGCCAGGGATGCCTGGCCGAGGCTCACACGCAGGGCGCTGCCAGTCACGCTCAGGCGGCCTTACGCTTCGGCGCGGTCTTGTAGTGGGTGGAATACAGGGTGGCGCCCACGAAGGTCAGGCCGCCGACGAGGTTGCCCAGCACGGTGGGGATCTCGTTCCAGATCATGTAGTCCATGAAGGTGAAGTTGCCGCCCAGCATCAGGCCCGACGGGAAGAGGTACATGTTGACGATGCTGTGCTCGAAGCCCATGTAGAAGAACACCAGGATCGGCATCCACATGGCGATGACCTTGCCCGACACGCTGGTGGACATCATCGCGGCCACCACGCCGGTGGACACCATCCAGTTGCACATCACGGCGCGGATGAACAGGGTGAGCATGCCGGCGGCGCCGTGGGCGGCGTAGCCCACCGTGCGGCCTTCGCCGATGTGGCCGATCTTCACCCCGACGGCGTTGGGCGCCTCGGAGAAGCCGTTGGTGAAGATGATGGCCATGAACACCGCCACCGTGAGCGCGCCAGCGAAGTTGCCGGTGAACACCAGCCCCCAGTTGCGCATCACGCCGCCCCAGGTGGCGCCGGCGCGCTTGTCGAGCACCGCCAGCGGCGCCAGGGTGAACACCCCGGTCAGCAGATCGAAGCCCAGCAGATAGAGCATGCAGAAGCCCACCGGAAACAGCAGGGCGCCGATCAGCGGGTTGGCGGTATTCACCGACACGGTGACGGCGAAGGCGGCGGCGAGGGCCAGGATGGCGCCGGCCATGTAGGCGCGGATCAGGGTGTCGCGGGTGGACATCAGCAGCTTGGATTCACCGGCGTCCACCATCTTGGTGACGAATTCGGCAGGAGCGAGGTAGGCCATGTTGGTTTCCTTCGTGGTGGCCGGCAGGCTCGATCGCGCGGTGGCCGCGCGTCGGGCATTGTTGTGTGCCGGCGGGTTGATTCAGGCGATGTTGTTGGTTTGCCTGCTCCCTGTAGGTCGGACTTCAGTCCGACACCACAGGAGGAGGCAGGGGATGTCGGACTGAAGTCCGACCTACAGATCAGGCCAGCGCCACCTGCACGCTGCCGTCCTCGATGCGCACGGTGTGGGCGCGCACCGAATACTCCGGCGCTTCCAGGCACACGCCGTCGGCGAGGTCGAAGTGGTTCTTGTAGAGCGGCGAGGCGACCACCACGTGATCGCCCAGGTTGCCCACCAGCCCCCGGGAGAGGACGCTGGCGCCGGATTTCGGGTCCACGTTGTCGATGGCGTAGAACTGCGTCTCGCCGACGCGGAAGACCGCCACGTGGCGCCCGCTCACCAGCGCGCTGACGCCGGTGTTGGGCAGGATGTCGTCCACCGGGCACACGGTGGTCCATTCAAGGGGTGCGATGCTCATGGCGGGCTCCTCAGGCGGTTTCGGCAAGTTCGGCGGAATCGGCAGCGCGGCGCTCGTCGGGGCGGGCCGGGCGGATCTGGCCACGCTCCTCCACAAAGACGATGTGCTCGTCGGCCTTGTCGCTATTGACGAAGGTGCGGAAGCGCTTGCGCACGTCCGGGTTGGTGACGGCGGTCTTCCATTCGCACTGGTAGGTATCCACCACATGCTGCATCTGGGCTTCCAGCTCGGCGGCGAGGCCCAGGCTGTCGTTCACCACCACGTCCTTCAGGTAGTCGAGGCCACCTTCCAGGTTGTCGCGCCAGGTGCTGGTGCGCTGCAGGCGGTCGGCGGTGCGCACGTAGAACATCAGGAAGCGGTCGATCAACTGGACCAGCTTCTCCTTGGTCAGGTCGGCCGCGATCAGCTCGGCGTGGCGCGGCTTCATGCCGCCGTTGCCGCACACGTAGAGGTTCCAGCCCTTGTCGGTGGCGATGATGCCCACGTCCTTGCCCTGGGCTTCGGCGCACTCGCGGGTGCAGCCCGATACGCCAAACTTGATCTTGTGGGGCGCGCGCAGGCCCTTGTAGCGGTTCTCCAGTTCGACCGCGAGGCCGACGCTGTCATCCACCCCGTAGCGGCACCAGGTGGAACCCACACAGCTCTTCACGGTGCGCAGGCTCTTGCCATAGGCGTGGCCGGATTCAAAGCCGGCAGCGATCAGCTCTTCCCAGATCAGCGGCAGCTGTTCGACGCGGGCTCCGAACAGATCGACCCGCTGGCCGCCCGTCACCTTGGTGTAGAGGCCGTACTTCTTGGCCACCTGGCCCACGGCGATCAGGCCGTCCGGGGTCACTTCGCCACCCGGCATGCGCGGCACGACCGAGTAGGTGCCGTCCTTCTGGATGTTGCCGAGGAAGTAGTCGTTGCTGTCCTGCAGGCTGGCCAGATCCTTCTTCAGCACGAACT
>NZ_CALAYQ010000155.1:0-34981 GCF_937894855.1 uncultured Zoogloea sp. | reverse complement strand
TCATCGTTGCGCGGTGGGAGTGACTGAAAACCTCGGGTTATTCGAGGTGCCCTCACGTCGTCGTTCTTTGCGTCGATGTAGGTCTCCACATCGAGCATAAGCTGCCCCATGGCCGCAGGCGTGCCTTCGAAATGGAAGACGGAGTATTGCACCGGGGTGGCAAGTTTCACCAGGAACCGGTGAAGTCGGTGCAGCCGTCGTGGGTTGGCGATGTCGTAGCAGATCAGCCACCCTTGGGGGGCGTTCAGCGCCATGCATCAACCTCGCGGGCCATGTGGCATTTCAGGTCGCACAGATGATGTTGAAGCCGAACTTCCCGTTGCCGAGCCCAGGCTTCAAAGAGATGTGCAACCAGTTTGTGCTGGTCTGTCTGTGCTGGCAGTGTGCCGCATTCGAGGTTGAGTTCTGCCCACAGCAGGGACGCGAGCTGGCTGGCAAGCTCGAAGGCCTGCGCATCGAAGCCCCAGTAGGTGGCTTGCAGGCCGGCTCGCTGCAAGTGATCAACCGCAAGTGCATGGCAGAAGCCCTCGCCCTGGGGTTCGAAGATCAGAGGGTGGGTACCGTTGTAGATAAACTGCCGCTTCAGTTCGCGATATTGCTCGGGTGACAAGGGGCGTTGGTTCGCCGCTGCGCGATGTGCGCAGTCGATAAGAATTTGATGGCGCCGGTGGGTCACCCAGTTTTCGAAGCGCTGGGGCCAGTCCTGCAGTTCCAGGTAGGTTTCCAGCAGGGCTGCGATGGGTGGATGCCGGGGATGGCTCGCCTGGGCGCTGCCCACGGCGTGACCATGAGCGTCGATCCAGGTGATGGCGATGCCGTTTGCGAAGCACAGCTTGAGTGCCTCGCCGCTCCAGAGCGCATGGGTGTTGCAGATGACCCGGGCGATACGCGACGCCGGGTAGCGCTGAAGCTGGTTGCTCGTCAATCTGAGGAGGAGGTGGTCGCTCCCTGCGTCTATACGCGTGCCCATGCTGGCAAGCAGGTATAACGCCTTGCGCTCGGGGGTGTTAATGGCCGGCTGGCTACGAATGACCATGTCAGAACTCCTCGTCCTCGTCGTCCTGCCCCAGCAGCGGGGTTCCTTCGTCGCGCAGTGTCCGTGCAAGCTGCCGGCAGGATTGCCGAAGCCAGCGGCGCGACCGTGGGGCAAAGCGCTCCCACAGGGCATAGAAGTGGCCCCTGCCGGCCTTGCCGATCAGGCAGGCTCCTTTGTCCTGTGAGAAATGTTCCGGTCTCAAGGGGCCGACCGTGAATTGCTGCCAGAGCCATTCGTCGACGGCGGGGCGGAGCGGCTCAATCAGATCGCAGGCCAAGGATTCGCGGCCAAAGCTGGGCCGGTGGTAAAAGCCGAGCAGAGGGTCGAGGCCGGCGCCGTGGGCGGCGCGTACCGCGTCGAAGTGGAGCAGGGTGTAGCCGAGAGACAGGCACGCATTGACGGGGTCTCTGGGCGGGCGCCTGTTGCGACCCGTAAAGCCGAGCTGTGGCGCAAAGAGCGCTTTGTATCCGCCAAAGTAGGCGCGTGCGGCGCTGCCTTCGAGCCCGCGCAGTCGGGCGCATTGATCTTGCCTGTTGTCAGGCTCCAGTTGCGAGAGTGCGTGGGCGATGCCGTTGCGGGCATTGAACAGGGCCTTGCGCTGGTCGGGGCGCAGGGTTTCGGCTCTTTCCAGAAAGCGGTGCTGTCGTGTGAGCTTGGCGCGAACCTTCTGGAACGCCCAGGCCGCGCAATAGGCGGAGTCGGTGACCCGATGGGCCTGGGCGAGACGCACGGCCGCGTCGTTGTGATGGGGCCCGAGCACCAGGGCGGCCTGACGACCGGCCCTGGGGCTGAGAACCAGGGTTGCGATTCCCGCTTCGGCCAGCTTGATGAGAACCTGGCTGTCCAGGTGAGTGCGGGCGCCCTGGATCACGACCCGTTCGAGAAGCCGAAGGGGGACGGTTTGTGTGCGGGTGCCGTTTTCGTACAGGGCGAGCGCTCCGTCTGCCATACGTACGTCGAGATCGCTGCGGTCGAGGAACAGGGTACCCATCATTTCATCCTACGTAGAAGTAAGCCGGGTCGCTGGGGCGGGAGGCGAGTCCCAGGGCATAAGTGCGCGCTCGCGGGTCCAGGCGTAGCAGGAAAAAGCGGTCATCGTCCTCGTCGAGCAGCAGCGCCATGCCGTGAAGCAGTTCCGAGCGTTCCGACTGGGTCAGAAAAACCTCATGAACAGACTTCTGGCCGCCCGTGGTGTAACCCCGTATCAGCGCCAGGGCTGCGGTGCGGCGGCGGTGCTGGCTGATGTCATAGGCGGCCAGATACAGATCCCGATGCGTCACGATTCGCTCTCTGCTGCTGTGATGTCGGTACCAGTGTGCGGCGGTTGATGCGTCGGAGGCGGGGTGACAAGCTTGCCGTTGTGGCAGCAGGCGGCATGGGGTTGGGATAGGGTGTGGGTTCGGGGCGAGCCGCCGGGGGATATGGTCCTGTACTTCCCGGCAGCGGGTCTGGTCAGCGAAGGGTGATGGTGCTCAGGGGGAGGGTGAGCCCTCGACGGGTGTCGGGGCGTTTGCCCTCGGAGGCCAGGAGGTAGGGGCTTGCAGCCGGGCCGAGTTGCTCCTGGAGGGTGCGGTTGAGCTTGGCGTTGTTCTGCTCGAAGAACTCTTTCTCCATGCCGTCGGCCAGGCGCTTGTGGGCTCTCTCAAGGGCTTCGGCGTCGATGCCGACGACGGACCGGTACAGCGTCAGGAAGCTCCCGGCGTCCGCCCTCCTCCAGTGCTGCATGGCTTGACCGTTCAGGGCGTTGTGAGCCCACCACGCCATCCATGCGAGCAGCGCAGGGGGCAGCGTTACCTGGCGTTCGCCGCAGAGGACGCTTCGGGAGGCCAGTTCGATGACCAGTCGGGGCGGTGCAAAAGTGGCCTGCAACGCATCGACCGTGGCATTGAAGCCGGCCCGGCCTTCCAGCAGTGCTTGGGGAAGGCCGTGGCGCAGGCGTACCACAGGTATTTCGGCCAGGGTGACGATGGCATCGGCGGTGTCGATGTGCCGGTTGTCTCGTGTGCTCAGGCGGCGCGGCGTGGCGGGAGGGTAGAAGAACTCCGGGTGGCTCTCGAAGGGGCTCGAGACCAGGACGTGGGACAACCTGTCCTGGGGACGGGCATACAGCGAGAAGGCGTATCCCAGGTAAAAACCCATGGTCTTACGCCCGCCTGCAATCGAGACGTGCAGCGCCACGTCGGGATCGCGGGTGAGCGCAGCCATGAGGGCGGTGATCGCGTCGGCGGCTGCGGCGTTTTCCGCTGGTGTGCGGATGTCAGGTAACGGCGTTCCGTCTTGTGTGCAGATGACGTGAATGCCGGAGTCGTCGAAACGCGGCCGGCCCAGTTGCGGGTAGTCGTCAATCAGGGCATGAAACTGGCCCCCGTCCGGATGGAGCAGCGCTGTCCGGGCGAGATCCCGACCGGTGGTTGTGGTGAGCAAGTGAATCTCGGTTGGGACGAAGGCCGCATCCTTTGCGAGAGCCAGCGCGTATAGCGTTTCGGTGACGATCTGCGGGGACAGGCCGGTGACGGCCAGAAGAATGCGTCGCGGGTAGGTGCTGGGGCGGGTGTTCATGGGGGTGGATTGTGCCGGGCGGCGTCCTGGCCGGGGCCGCACGGCAAGCTTGCCGTGATCAGACGAACAGGGTCTTGCGCAACTTCCGGAGTGCGCCCTCCAGCTTCTCCCGGTCGGATACCACCTTGATCTCCTTGTCGTCCTTGGGCCTTACGCCGTGGGCGAGGGCATTCCGGAGGTATTCGAGCTGGCGAACATCAGGTTGTTTCTTTCTTTCTTCTTCGTAGGCTTCCTTGCGCTGATCAAAGTCGTTGGGGTTGAGCCGGAGCTTGTTGGTGGCTCGCGTGATGAACGATTCGAAAAGATAGATGCTTGCCCGCAGGTAGTCCTGCCGCGCCAGATAGGCGTCCCCCAGTGATAGCTCCCAGTCTGCGCGGTTGTTGCCGCGGTGCCAGTGGATGCGTTCGGTGAGTTCGTCGCGAAACAGTTCGCCGAAAGTGCCTTCGTGAGTTTTCACGGATTCGAATACGCTGGAAAGCTTCTCACGGGATTTGACCGGATTGCTCGTGCGTTCAAAGAATGCGGCCTGGGTGAGCAGGTCGGCCCGTTGCGGATCCATACCGTCCTCGCCCAGCAGCGCAGCAAAGGGGCCGTAGTCGCCGTCCTTTTCGTAGCTGGCCAGGGCTTCGACCCAGTCCAGCATCTGCAGCATTCCAGATAGCCGGAGGACGGGAGTCTCGCCACCCGGAGGCGTCATTTCCAGCGCCCCGTAGTACAGCTCCCGCACCTTCACGCGGCGCACGTGGGAAAGGAAGCGGGCTGCGACGAGCGCGAGCATGGGCAGGTGCCGGAAGCCGTGGGTGACGTCGAGATCCACGGCTTCGCCCTGATGGACAGTTTTCGATAGCGTGAGCAGAACGGCTGCCTGTTCTGCGTTGTTTCGTGCGTAGGGGATCAGCAGGCAAGTGACCGGAACACCGAGCTTCTGGCTGAGATGGGATTCGTTCAGGCGCAGTAGATCCTCACTGACGCGCTCCTCACGTACGGCGTCGATCAGCGGCAGAACGGTTTCATCGTCTGCGCCCTGATGCTCGAAGAACACATCCCACATGCTGCCCGGGGTTCCCACAAGGATGAGCCGCTCGGGCTTCAGGTACTCGGTAAGGCCAATGCCAAAAAAAGGCACGTTGCAGCTGAAGCCACCATCGAAGCGGTACTGGGCCGTCCGGTAGCCGGTGCTGGGGTCGGAGCGTCCTTTGCCGAGAAAGCTGATCAGGGTTGTCATGATTGTCTGAGTACAAAGTAGGGTTCGAGCACGGCCTGGTACTTCTCCAGATCGTCGGCGCTCAGTTCGCGGCCACGATCGGTGGGTTTTAGCCGCAGGGACAGGTTCCAGTAGCTGGCGCCACGGGCGCAGACTTCCGCTGCCAGATTGACCGGCAGCGAGCCGATGACCCGGTCTCCCGGGGCAATCAGGGCGGGGTCCAGGTGGGTGACGTGCAGATCGAAGGGGTGCCTCTGGCGCTTGATCCATTCCAGGGCGCCGGGGTGCCGGCTGACGAACCATGTTCTTGTCACGGATGGGTCTCCAGGGTGTAGGCGCCCAGACCAAACACGGTTTCTTTACCCAGATGAAGCCATTGCCCCAGGTGCAGGAAGGGCAGGAAAGGCTCGAGCTCGCCTTCCAGGGTCCAGCGTCCCATCACGCCGCCCAAGTCCATCCGCTTCTGCTGGCGGCTCGAATAGCGGGACCAGTCCCGCCAGCGCAGCGATTTGTGGCTTCCCAGCGTATCGGCCCGGGCGGCCAGCGCGGAAAAGTCGATGGGCAGCGGGCCGTCGCCGTGAAATTCGCACATCAAGGCGGTGCGCCGGATCAGGCTCATCAGGAGCTTGCGGGGAGTCAGCTCGTCGGCGCTGGCTCGCCGGCCGTTGGTTTGCAGGCGCAGGGGGGCGTGGAAATCGAGGGTGACCCGTTGCCCCGTGGAGTCGGGCACGGCAGGTGCGTCGACGGAGTGGGCGGCAATCGGGCCCTCGGCCCGGTCGGCGAGCTGCCGTGCGCCCTGGGGGGTGACCAGCCACAATGCGCTCAGGCGGGCGGTGCCATTGCCGTGGCCCACGCCTCGACGGAATGCGCCGTCGAGCGCCCACAGGATGAGTGCGAGCCTGTCCAGCGCATGGCCTGCCAGCACAAGGTGAAACGAGAGCCTGTCACCCGGCGCGTAGCGTCGCTCGCCCCATTCCGGCGGTTCGAGCACGTAGGGGCGGGGAATCTGGTTGAAGTCCTGCAGGGGATGAGCGGGGGTGGGCGGACGCGGCTCGAAGATCTGTGCGTAGGCGCAACTGGCCAGCAACGGGCAGTCGTCGCACTGGGGGGCGCCAGTGACGCAAGCTCCGGCGCGCAGGGCATGACCCAGGGCACCGCGCAGCGTGGAGCCCGCGAAGGCGGGCAGGCTGAGCGGTGTCTCCACCGTGAAGTCGAGCCGGTAACGGGCGATACGGATCATTTGCCGTCCAGCCAGCCCATGACCTTGAGGGTGTCCTGGTGGTCGTTGTCCTTGGCGGGGTTCTTCTTCTCGGACTTCTCCCGCCATTTCTTGCCCATCTGCATCAGGGCCTTCACTTTTCCGGCGACGGCGATCTTCTCTTCGCCAGTCCAGTGGTCCTTCTTCAGGGCGCCAATCAGGGCGCTCAGTTCGCTCTGGTTCTTGTCCGGGCGACCGTCGAGGAGCTCCCGGATGCCTCTGTCGAGCGGGGACAGCTGGGCCAGCTCGGCGTCACGGGCCTCTGCGGCTGCGCGCTTCTGCGCCTCTTCTTCGGCCTTGCGTCGCGCGGCTTCCTGGCGGGCAGCCGCGGCCGGGTCGGTCTGCATCGATCCGTAGCCCACGGCGGTCTTGGCGCCAAAGCCGAGCCATTGAAACGCGTGTTCGAAGGCCGCGGTCAACATGGCCTTCCAGCGCCCATCGGCTGCCAGCTCGGGGGCGATGCGGTGCAGGTGGTCCAGATCGCATTGGACATGAAAGGCAAAGCCGGAGCCGGGTGGGATGGTGAGGAAGGAGATGGGGTTGGGCTGGCCAGAGTCGTGGGGCGAGGCGCTGTTGCCGGCTTTCCGGTCGGTCTTCTGCTGGTAGTAGTGGCTCTGGTGGGGCGTCATGATGTCGACGGCCAGGCTGTCGCCCTTGATCTGCGGGATGACGTCCCAGAAGGTGAGGGCGCCGCGCAGGTGCTGGGCTTGCGGGCCCTCGGACTGAAGCCCGAAGAGGGCGTCCAGGGTCGAGAAGCTGATGTTCTCGTTGTTCAGTCGTAGCTGGAGGTCGCAATCCTTGCTCCAGCCGTGCTGGTCGCCCCACTCGCCGTCGGCGAGTTCCCTCGCGGCCTGGCGCAACACGCCCTTCACACCGCTGCCCGGCAGATAAGGCAGGCCGTAGGGGTTGAGGAAGGCGAAGCCGTTTTCCAGCGGGTGCTCGTTGCCCAGGCCGGTGGTGAAGGGGGCGGTGGCGAGGGCTTCGAGGCGAAGGCATCCTGCTGTCGGGCCGCTGGCGGTGAAACTGGACTGTTGTCGTTGAGCCAGCGCCTCAAGCGTCTGGCGGTCACGTAGCGTGAGCGTGCGTGCAGCATTCAGTGCGCTGACTTTGTTTTCCTTTTTGACTTCTCGCTCGTCTCGACCTTGTCCCCGAATTTCATAGTCAAGATCGAAAGTGGTCCACAAGTTGTCTTGAGTACGCCGGTTTATGCCCCATAACGTGAGGTACATCCCGAAACGCAGGCCCGGCGAGGCGTCCTTGAAATCCCGGCCGAGATAGGCCGGCACGGCGGCGATGGGCATGCTCAGTCTCCTTTCACGCGGGCCGGGGCCATCTGGCGCAGCCAGCGCAGCCAGGCGAAGGCTTCGGCGGTGATGGCCTGGTAGTCGGCGGGGGAGGCCTTCATCAGGCCTTGCATGAAGCCTTCAAAACCCGGATCGCGGGTGCCTTCCCCGCTGAAGCGCTTGACCAGCCAGGTTCGCAGCTGGCTGGCGACCAGGTCGTTGGCGCCACCTTTCTCATGACAGAAGGCCAGCACCTGCATCAGGCCGCTGTTCATGATCAACGCAGGCAGGCTCTTGGCGATGTTCACGTGGTCCTTGGTATACCGGGCGGACTGGTCCCAGGCGTCCTGGGCGCGTTGCTGTTCGAGGGTCAGTCTGCTCACGATCAGCCCTCCACCTTGGCGACCACCAGGCCGCGGCCGGTGGTCACGTCGCCGCCGATCTGCAGCAGCTTGCCGTCGATGACGGTCTTGATCTGGGTCATCACGATCTCGGCGGGCAATTGCTCGGCCTTGTTGCTGCGGGTCTGGCTGGCCAGCAGGGGGGCGATGAGCAGGGATTCGGGGGGCAGGTTCTCGGTGTAGAACAGGCCGCCATCGCTTGCGGTGCCGGTCTTTTCGTCGATGCGTACGTGGGGCTCCACCAGCATGGCGTGCTGGGCGAAGTAGGCGAAGTCGCTGTCGGAGAGCACGACCAGATCGGTCTTCAGCTTTTCGGCGAAGAAGGCGTAGGCGTCGCCGGCCGGCAGGCTGCGCTGGGCGAGATCGGTGGAGATCGCGGGCAGGTCGTCCGGGGAGACCTTGGCTTCGTACTCGAAGGCTTCCAGGTGCAGCTTGCTGCCGGAAAGCAACGCCGGATTGGCGATGAGGCATTTGCCTTCGGCAACGCTCGGCACTTTCCAGCCCGCCGGGCGCCCGACCAGACCGAGCAGGCGCTGGGCGCGGGATAGGGCTTGCGGGCAGGTGGCGTACACGTAGCCGCCGCGCAGGCTGCGCACGGGCAGGGCCACCAGTTGTGCGTCGCCAAAGCTCACGGCCCCGGCGTGCAGATCTGCGCTGCCTGATTCGGGCCCGAACAGGCGGTCGATCAGCTTTGCGTCGCCGCCAATGGCGGTGAAGCCATGCCGGACGGCTCCCTTGATGCCCGAGCCGGCAAAGCACGGGTGGCCGGTGTGACGCTCGCGCTGGATGGGGTTGTCGATGATGCCTACGGCCTGCCCGGCACCCATGTGCACCGGGCTGACGGCGTAGAGGAACAGGGCTGCATTTTTTTCGAACATGGTTTTCTCCCTTCGGGAATTCAGAAATTCGGTGCGCTGGCGGCGAGCAGATTGACGATCAGGCGGATCATCAGATCCTTGTTCTGCGGCTGGCTTTCGGCCACCAGCAGGGTCAGCGCGGTCAGCGCCGCCGGGTTGATGCTGCTCGGCATGTTTTCCTGCCGCAGGTAGAGCAGCAGCAAGAAGGCCGCGCTGCGCTTGTTGCCGTCGGCGAACGGGTGGTCCTTGATCACGAAATAGAAGAGGTGGGCCGCTTTCTCCTCACGGCTCGGGTAGAGCGGCTCGCCGAACATGGTCTGCTCGATGCTGCCCAGAATGCCGTGCAGGCCCTCGCTGCGTTCGCGGGCGAACAGGTCGGTGGCCTCGCCGCAGGCGTGCAGACTGGCTTTGAGGTCGTCAAGGGCGCGGCGGGCGGTGGCGTAATCGAGAATGCCCCGCGCCGGCTGGCAGGCGGCTGGCAGTTGCAGGCCGTCTTCGTCGTACTTGAGCAGCAGGTGCCAGGTTTTGGCATAGCCGGCAATTAGGCCGATGAGCTCGCGTCCGGTGTCGCTGATGAGCGCTGGATCGGCCAGGCTGCGGGCGAGCAGGTCGATGGCCTGGCGGGCCTCGTCGAGGCCACGCTCGGCCAGCCGGATTGCGTTGAGGCTGTACCCCTCGGTGAGATGTTCGCGCAGGACGCGGGTGGCCCATTGGCGAAAGCGGACGCCGCGCTTTGAGTTCACCCGGTAGCCGACAGAGATGATGGCATCGAGGTTGTAGTGCTTGAGCGTGCGTTTTACCTGGCGTTTACCTTCGGTTTGAACTGCTAAGAAATCCTTGGCAGTTGCCGCCTCGTCCAGTTCTTCCTCTCCAAAAATGTTTTTCAGGTGCATCAGCACGTTTTCAGGGGTGGTGCCAAAAAGTTCACCCATCTGCCGCTGGGTCAGCCAGACCGTGTCGCCCTCCAGCCGGACGGCGACCTGCTTGCTATCGGTTTCAAAAATCAGCAGTTCATTCATGGTCGGAGCCTCACCAGTAGGCCAAGGACAGTCGGTTGAACCCTTCGGCGCGACGCGCTGCATCTTCACAGGCTTCGTCCCAAAGGCCGGCAGCGGCAAGCTTGCCGAGCGCATCGGGCGTGGCGTCGAGTTCGTCCAGCCAATACACGCTGCCGGCGGGGGCGACGCGTTGGGCAGGCTTCGGCTGACGCCGGGCCAGATCCCAGCCGGAGATGGCCTCGAAGCGGGGCACGGCGGCGCAGACCAATTTGCCGCGCACGCCGCCAAGCGCGAAGCGGCCTTGGGCGTCAACGCCGGGCAGGCGCCAGCCGTCGGCAAAAATGCCCGGCGTGGAAAGCACGATGCGGCAGCGCCGGGCGGCGGCGATGGCGGCGTGGTCGGCGGTGGGTGGGCGGGCGTCGCAGGGGTGCAGCGCGGCGGTGCGGCCATCACCGCCCAGGCGCAGGCTGCCGTTCTTGGGCAGTTCGGCGCCGCTGACGGTAGCCACGAAGCCGACGTCGAATCCGGCGCTTGAGTGCTGACGCTGCACCATGCTCACCGCCTGCACGCTGAACAGCTTGCCGTCGGCGGCTCGGCGGGTGTGCGCATCAAGGCCGACGCCGACCCGGTGGTCGATGGCCCAGAGCTGGCTGGCTTTGAGCAGATCGTCAGAGGCGGGCTTTTCGCCCTTGAGGTACTTCTCCCATCCTGCCTGCGTCAGCCAGTAGCCGCCCGCCGGTTTGCTGCGTTGCTCTTCGGCCAGCACCGGCAGCAGGGGCAGATTGCTCGATGCTTGCAAGCCGCTGGCCAGCACCGTGGGTTGCAGGCCGCGCACGCTGCTGACCTTGCCGTCGCTTTCACTGATGACCAGATCGGCCGGCGGGGCGATGAGCAGTTCGACCCTACCATCGGAAAAGCGCCGAGCTAGATGGAAGGCAGTGACCGCAAAACTGCCGGGCCGCTTCGGAGTGCCGAGGGTCGGGTGATCGACCTCTTCACGGGCGAAGGCGGCCAGATCGACGCGCTCGTCGGCCAGCATGCGCGAGCGCAGCGCGCCCGCCGCGACCGACGGCCAGGGCGGCACCAGGGATTCGCCATGGCTGCCGGGGTCGCCAAACAGCTTGTTGCCGCGCAGGAAGAGCACGTCCAGCGGTTCGATGAAACGGGTCTCGATGCTCATTCGGAAGCTCCACTGCGGGTTTCGCGGGCCAGGAACTCGGCCACGCTGAGGAAGTTGGCCAGCCATTTCAGGCGGTCTTTGGGCTGCTGCACAGCCAGCGTGGCGAGACGCTGGGCCAGTTGGCGGATATCGTGTTTTTCGCCAGCAGCCTTGTCGGCCTGGCGGTCCATTTGATACGCCAGCAGATTGGCAAGCATGGTTGCGTCGCCTTCCGGCTCTGGCAGGTCGTGCAGCCACTCGGCGGTGTTGTAGACAGCCCGACGCGACACGCCTTCTTCCCGCAGAAAACATCGCAAGTCGTTCAACAGCTTCAGTGGCTCGCCCCATTCGGCGGTCAGCTCCAACTCACCGCCCGAGCGCTTGATGACAGTGATCGAGAAACGATCCCGGCCGGCGTTCTTGGCGCGCCTTTCGGCGGCCTCCAGCTCTCGGCGCACGGCGGCGAGCGGGGCCTGGTGGTGGGCGATGACGATGCCGCAGGACGCCGTAGCGGTGTGGCCCATCATGCGCATGAGCTTGCCCTTGAGGATGGCAAAGCCCTTGTGCAAGGTCAGGCCGCGCGGATCGCGCCCGCCCTCGTGCGCCGGATCAATGCCGGAATAGGCGTGGCGCAGGCGCTGCGCCGCCGGCAGCGCATCGACCACCGGCAGCATGGCCAGCACGTCGTCGCCGCCGGCGTAGATGACGCGGCCCAGGTGTTCTTCCTCGACCACGTGGCGCACCACGGTGAGCGAGAAATCATTGAGTGCGCCGGAGATGGCGAGATGTCGGTTGGGCGACAGGGCGCGCTTCTGTGCGCCATAGTCCTTGATTGCCGGTTGGTTGGCTGCGTGCTTCTTGAAGCCATCTTTCACCTGCGGGTGAAAACTGTCGCAGTACGAGATGGCCCACTGCGGATCGCCGGAGAGCATCTGCCCCATGCGGTCGCCGTCCATCAGCAGCAGGGCGTAATAGGCTTCGAGTTTGTCCACACCGAGTGTCTGGCGCACCAGTCTTTCCGCTTGGGCGCCGGCCGCGTCGTTGTCCTCTTCGTCGGCGGCGTCGAGCAGGCCGGGCAGGCGTTTGGCGATTTCGAGCTTGCGACGTTTGTGCCCGTATTCTTTCAACAGCTTGCGTGGCAGCGCCACGCTGTCGCCGCCGACATCCGGGGTTTCCGCGTTGTTGGTCTTTTCATCTTTCAGCCACTGGTCGAGCTGATGTGCCAGCGCCATGGTGTGGGTGGAAACGACGAAGCGGCCAATCTTCATCGCTTCACCGTTGTCGACCGCAGAAAGTGCCTTGCCCACTTCCTCGGCAAACAGCGTCGGCCATAGACGTTTGATGGCCGGCAGTGCGCCGAGGTGCTCGCCTTTCTTGGCCCACGACGGCTTCTCTTTCGCGATCCGAGCCCACAGCGTGTCGGCCTGCTGGCGATAGGATTTCTTGAGCTGTTCCCGGTCGGTCGTCAGCCATTCGGTCTCGCCGGTCAGCGAGCAGCGCCAGCCTTCCTGCCGGGTCTGGCTGAACGGGCGCACCGCCTTGGCGGCGGCCATGACGCGCTCTGCCAGCTCGTAGACGGCCGGGTAGAGCGCGCCGGGGTTGGGCGAAAAAAAGCGGCTGTCGTGGCCTTCACCCTGCAACACCTTCCAGGCCGGCGTATCAAGAAAGCCGCAGGGCTGGCCGGGTTCGACGCCGAAGAAGGGGGCCATCGCGTGCGACAACTGCACGGTGTCCAGGTCGGTCTGCTTCTCCTTGTTGTGTGGGGTGATCAGCGAGAAGGGCACGGCGGCCCAGTGAACTTCAGGGAAGCCGGCCAGTTGTTCCTGCATCTGCGCGTAAGGCTGCGGTGTTTCGGTGTCGAAACCTGCTTCATGCAGCAGACGCGAGACGACATCCCGGCCGGTGCTCTGCAGCCATGCGCGCACGTCGCTTTCAACTGACTCGGCGATGGCTTTGGCCCGGCTCGCCGGCACCACGGCGACAAAGCGGTTGGGCAGGGCGGCCGAGAACAGCGGGTTGCTGTCGGTGCCGCCCCGGTTCCATTCGCATCGCTCGAACAGGTCATTGGGTAGACCCATCCGGTCGCGCAGCCACAGATCCACCTGCGGCACACCGCGCAGGCGTGGGAACAGGATGGCATCCGGCCCGAGTGCCTCGCAAACCGGGCGCATGGCCTCCCAGGCCAGGCGGGACAGCAGGTGGGAGCCGGCCCACAGGTCGGAGGTGCTGCGGGCGGCGGCGATGAAGGGTTGGACCGGGCCGATGGACAGGGCCAGCAAGGCGGCTTCCCCGTTGGGGTCGGCGGCAAAGGCGCCGGCGAAGGCGGAGGTCAGGTCCAGGTGGTCCCAGATCGAGTGATCGGGGACGCGGGTGTCGGCGGGGAGCTGCTGCCAAAGGGGGCCGAGTTTGCCGTTGTCGGCCTCTTCGTTCAGCTCCGGGCCGAAGCGCCAGAAGGTAAGCAGCGTCTTGCGCAGGTCTTCTTCGCCCTCTTTGGCGCCCAGCGCCACGAGCAGATTCGAGAAATGGTTGCAGCTGCGCTGCTTGATGTCGTGGAAGTCGGTGTCGGAGAGGCTGTGCAGATCGAAGTGGGTGCCGGTCAGTGGGTGGATGAGCACGGGCTTGTTCGTCCAGCGTACCTGTGCCCAGTCGGCTACCGCGAAGGTCCTCTGTTGGCCGGCCTTGGTGGTGACGGTGATATCTTTCATCGGCCACTGCGGCCGGTCGGCCGCGGCGGCCCACCAGTCGGCACGCTGTACGTGGCGGTAGATGGCTTTTTTCAACCCCTTCTTGAACAGCACGTGGGACAAGGCTTCGTCGTTGTCCGGATCAATGGTGTCGCCCTCGTTGGGGGTGTCGATGGCGAGCAGCCGGGTGAGCGCCCGGGAGGTTCCCCCCTCGTGCCCGGCCGGATCGCGCAGCAGCACGAGGGCCTTCTCTGCCGGGTCGTGGATGCGTGCGGCGAGCTTGGTTTGCCAGATGATGTCGTTGTTCATGATCGGTCTGTCAGGCAGGAATGCGCGTGAGATGGCGGTCGGGTGAATCGAGGAAGGCATGCACTTTTTGCCAGACGCCGGCAATTACCAGCGGATCGGGCTGGAACGAAGCCGGGGGCAGACAGGGCATGTGGAAGATCACGCCGACGAGCTGGCCGTCGGGCGCAGGACGGATCTTGAAGCGCAGGCTGTTGGGGAGGCGGGCGTTGTTGCCCCAGCTCTGAACGGAATGGTGGGTCACCGGGTAGCTCAACCAGTGCCTTTCCTCGGGGTGCTGGGCATTCTTGCCGGACCGGAAGCTGAAGTAGGTTCGCAAGCTGATCTTGATGATCGCCAGCTCCCTCATCAGCGTTTGCCAGTTGGCGAACGGGCGGGTCTGCCAGATCAGTGGGCCTTTGGTGTCCGCACCGATGGCATGAGCCCAGTCGAGGCTCAAGGCGTCGCTCCAGGGGCGAATAGGGGTGAACGCAGGCAAGGCGGAGGTGCCCGAGCCCGGGTGAAGGCTGTAGGAGCCCCAGCCATTTCGGCTGCGACCGCCAACGGTGCCGAACTGATTCATCAGGGTGAGTGCGTGCTCGAGCAGCTGGGCATCACATTCCGGGAAGGCGATGCTGAAGGTGTTGCTGTCGCCGGCCTGGATGGCTGCATTGGCCTTCAGGGCCGTCCCCGCCCGGAAAACCAGCGGACCGAACCCTAGGTAAAGTTGGGAACCAACGGGTTTAGACACGTTTGGATGTGGAACCGAGTTGTCATGCCGCTCCCACTCATGCAATTTGCCCGGGTTCCAGTTTGCAAGCCGGATACGCACGTCGCTCTTGCTGAAGTTGTCGGCAAGCCAGGCATTGCCGAACAGCCGCCCTTCTTCCCGGCGCATCGCTTCGACATTGACGTGGAACTGATTGCTGGCCGCATACGCCACCCGCCACCACTGGCGTAACTGGGCTTTGAACGGTGGCGTGCGCCATTGGCCGCTCTGCTCCGCATTGCCGAGAAAGGCTGGCGCACAGAACTGAAGTGTGTACTGACTTTGTCTCATGGTGATCTCGGTTGAGCCGTTGCCTGAATGGGCAGTTTAAGGATGGCTGCTGGGGCAGATTGCGATGGCAAGCTTGCGAGGGCTTCGGCGGCACGGTCGGTGCGCAGCTTTTGCCTCGAGCGGTGCGGGGCGCTGGCGGGGTTGGCTGGGGCATGTCATGGGAGCTCCAGATGCTAGCGCCTGGCGACATCCATGCCCATATGCCGGAAGTCATAGGTTGCGCTTGTCTTGCGGCAGGAATGCCCGTCGCACGGTGTCCCGCCCCTTGGCCCTCCAGGCCAAGCCCCGGCTACAATCCCGGTCATGACGAAGACGAGATATCGACGGCATGGTTGGCCACGCTGACGCACTTCGAGCCCGGTGTCTGTGTCTGGATATTGAGACGGCGCGGCAGGAGAGAAACGCGCTGCGGGAGCTAGGTGTGTTCAGGCCGGATCAGGGCGTGCGCCTGCGGATTTCCGCTTCGGCGCGCGATCTGGTGTCCCGCCTCGATGCCGTCACTGAGGGCGCGGCTTTCGTGCTGGGGCACAACATCATTGCCTTCGACCAGCCGATCCTGGCGCAGCTTCATCCCGAGCTTGCGCTCCATCGCCTGCCGCTGCTGGATACGCTGGCCCTGTCGCCGGTGGCCTTTCCGCAGAACCCCTATCACCGGCTGGTGAAGGACTACAAGCTGTGCTCCACGACTCGTAACGATCCCGCCCAGGATGCGGAGCTGGCCTACGCGTTGTTCCTCGATCAGCATGCGGCGCTGCGGGCTCGAGTGGCAGAGCACCCGGACGAGGCGCTGTGCCTGCATTTCCTGCTTTCCCAGGAAAACGGGAAGGGCGTTGCCAACCTCTTTGCCACCTTGCGGCGCAGCCTTCGTCCGACGCTGGTGCAGGTTGCTGAAGCGTGGCAGCGGGCAACCGAAGGCAAGGTCTGCCGAACGGCGCAGCGCCGGGTGGTGGAAGACTGGCTCCCCGATCCCGCGTGGCACCCGCCGCTGGCCTATGTGCTTGCGTGGTTGCGGGTTGCGGGTGGCAATTCGGTGTTGCCGCCGTGGGTGGGCAAGCAGTTTCCCCAGACCCGGACGGTGGTGGTGGCGTTGCGCGATACGCCCTGTGACGATCCGGAGTGCGCCTGGTGCCGCGAGCAGCACGACATTGAGGCGCTGCTGCCGCGGTTCTTCCCGGGGATCACCCGTTTTCGCAGCACCCCTACCACGCCCGATGGGCGCTCGCTGCAGCAGGCCATCGTCGAGAACGGCTTTGCTGGCATTTCCAGTCTGGCCATTCTTCCCACCGGCGGCGGCAAGTCCCTGTGCTTCCAGCTGCCGGCGCTGGCCCGCTACTACCGCAACGGCAGCCTGACGGTGGTGGTTTCGCCGCTGCAGTCGCTGATGAAGGATCAGGTCGATAACCTGGAGGCACGCGGCGTCACCTGCGCGGGCTACCTCAACAGCCTGCTCAACCCGATAGAGCGGAGGGTCACCCTGGACAAGCTGCGCCTGGGGGATATCGGGCTGATCTTCGTGGCGCCCGAGCAGTTTCGCAGCACGGCCTTCGCCAATGCGCTGGCCCACCGGGAGATCGGGGCGTGGGTGTTCGACGAGGCCCACTGCCTCTCCAAGTGGGGGCACGATTTCCGGCCTGACTACCTTTACGTGTCGCGCTTCATCCGGCGCACCCAGGGGGCGCAGCCGTCGCCGGTGTTCGGTTTTACCGCTACGGCCAAGCCCGATGTTGTGGCTGACATCAGCGCGCACTTCGAGAGGCGTCTCGGGGTGGCGCTGGCGAGGCTGGAGGGTGGCGTCAGCCGCAACAACCTCGATTACGAGGTGCGCGCCGTGCCGCCCCAGGCGAAGTACGCCGAAACCCTGCGTCTGCTTGAGGATGCGCTGCGGGAAGAGGGCGGCGCGATCGTGTTCTGCGCCCGGCAGAAGACGGTCGAGGAGATCGCAAAGTTTCTGCAGGATGGGGGGCTTCCCTGCGCCTACTTCCACGGTGGCATGTTGCCGGCCGACAAGCGGCGGGTTCAGGAGGCTTTCTTGGCGGGCCAGTTGCGGGTGATCGCTGCCACCAACGCCTTCGGGATGGGCGTGGATAAACCCGATGTGCGGCTCGTCATCCACCTCGACACCCCCGGCTCCCTCGAGAACTACCTGCAGGAGGCGGGGCGTGCGGGGCGCGATCAGGCGCCCGCGCGCTGCGTGCTGCTGTTCGACGAGAAGGATCTGGATGTGCAGTTCCGGCTGCTCAAGCAGTCACGCCTCACGCAGCACGACATCCACGCAATCCTCAAGGCGCTGCGGGCCATCGAGCGCAAGGACCGGAGCGAGGGCGAGGTGGTCGTGACGAGCGGCGAAGTGCTCGTAGAGATGCCGGATAACCACCGCCTGGACCCGGAAGGCCGCGACACCGACACCAAGGTGCGCATCGCCATCGCGTGGCTGGAGGAGGCACGCCTGCTCGAACGCCACGAGAACCACACCCGGGTCTTTCCGGGCAGCCTGCTGGTGGCCAGTCTAGATGAAGCCCGAGACCTGCTGGCCCGCAAGCTGCGCGGGGACGCGAACCCCGAGCCCTATCTACGCATCCTCTCCGTGCTGATCCAGGCTGAGGAGGACGAAGGGCTCTCCACGGACGAGCTGATGCTCGCCACCGGTCAGGATTCACGCACCGTGCAGGCCATGCTGCGCGAGCTGAACCAATGGAAGCTCCTGTCCAACGACACCGAGATCGGTGTCACCTTCTATCGCGACCCGGATTCTGCCGATCGCCTCGACGCCCTGGCGCGGACGGAAGATGCCCTGGTCGCCACGTTGCGCGAGGCTGCACCGGATGCCGGCAACGGCGAGTTGCAGGTTCTCCACATGCGGTACCTGTGCGATGTGTTGCGTCGGGAGAGTCAGGGGGACTTCGATCCCGAGAAGCTCTCGCGCCTGCTCCGCTCCTTTGCCGAGCCCTTTGGCGACGGCGTGGCCCAGCGGGGTTTCTTCTCTCTCCGGCCGGCGGGGCAGGATAGTCGCTACATCAAGTTGCTGCGCAGCTGGAGCGAGATTGACGAAATACGCGCCCGGCGCATGCTGCTGGCGCGTGCGCTACTCAGTTATTTCCTGGCGCGCCGGCAGGGTAACGTGCTGTTGGTGACCTGCAAGCAGGGGGAGCTCGAAGCCGCGCTGCAGGCTGACATGACCCTGGCCGGGCTCGACATCCGCAACTGGGACGTGGCCCTGTCGTCGGCGCTGCTTTATCTGGACACCAATGAAGTGCTGCATCTGGCTCGCGGCAAGGCGGTGTTCCGCGCAGCGATGAAGATCGAGCTCAACCCGGAGGCCCGTCGGCGGCAGTTCAGCAAGGCAGACTACGCCGAGCTGGCACTGCATTACAAGGACAAGATCGTCCAGGTGCATGTGATGGCCGAGTACGCCAAGCTGGCCATCCGCAAGGTGCAGGCGGCGATGGCGCTGGTGATCGATTACTTCAGTCTCGACCGGGGCGAGTTTGTCCGGCGCTACTTTGCCGGCCGAAAGGAGGTGCTGGAGATCGCGACCACCGAGGCAGCGCACCGGCGCATTCTGACCAGCCTTGCCAATCCGGCCCAGCAGGCCATCGTGGCGGCGCCCCAGGATGGCAACTATCTGGTGCTCGCCGGGCCTGGCGCCGGCAAGACGCGGGTGATCGTCCATCGTGTGGCGTGGCTGCTACGCGAATGCATGGCCCGGCCCGACGAAATCATGGTGCTCGCCTATAACCGCTCGGCGGCCATCGAGATTCGTCGCCGCTTGTGGGCGCTGGTGGGGGGGGACGCAGCTGGCGTCACGGTGCAGACGCTTCATGGCCTGGCAATGCGCCTTACGGGCACCAGCTATGCGGTTGCACTGGAGCATGGCGAGAAGGTGGATTTCGGTGCCGTCATCCGGCGGGCAACGGAACGCCTGCGGGCTGCCGACCTGGGCGACGGCGTTGGCCCATCCATTGCTCGGGATCGCATCCTGTCGGGCATCCGCTTCCTGCTGGTGGACGAATACCAGGACATCAACGGCGATCATTACGCGCTGATCAGCGCCATGGCGGGCCGTACTCTACAGACCGAGGAGGATCGGTTGTCGCTGATGGTGGTGGGGGACGATGACCAGAACATCTACGCCTTTGACGGCGCCAACGTCCAGTTCATCCGCCAGTTCGAGACGGATTATCAGGCCCGCCGCTTTGCCCTCACCGAGAACTATCGCTCCACTGCCCATATCGTCGATTGCGCCAACACCCTGATCGCCCCGGCACGGGGTCGGATGAAAGCCGGGCAGGACATCCGCGTGGATCACGCCCGGCGCGGCGAGCCCCTGGGCGGCCGGTGGACGAGCCGGGATCCGCTCACCGGGGGGCGAGTGCAGGTGCTTGAGGTGGCAGGCCAGCTCGATCAAGAGGTTCGAATCGCGCTGGCCGAGCTGCAGCGCCTCCATGCCCTGGAGGACGACACCCAGCTCGGGGGGTGGGGGCGTTTCGCCGTCATCGCTCGTCGCTGGGAAGATCTTGAGCCCCTTGCCGCCCTGTGCCGGCAGACCGGTGTTCCGGTGCAGTTGGTGCGGGACGCCCAGCAGATCAATCTGTACCTCACCCGACAAGGACACGCGCTGCTGTCGCTGCTGCAGGGCTCCCGGCGGCGCGCTGCCGGCAGTCGCGTGTTGCTGCGGCCAGGCACCCTGGGGCGCTGGTTTCGGCGGCGTTTTCGGGTGCCGGTCGACGGGGCGCTCCGGCATCCCTTCCAGGCGGCGCTGGCGCAGTTCATCCTCGAGACCGAAGCGGTGGCGCCGGGAAGCGAGCGGGTCATCGCCGACCTCATCGAATCCCTTTACGAATTCGGGGCGGGCACCCGCAGCCCGGGCGGCGCCCGGGCCCATGCGCCGCTGGTGCTGATGACCGCCCACAGGGCCAAGGGCCTGGAGTTTGCCCACGTGCTGGTGCTGGATGGTGGGGGCTGGCAGGGGCGCAGTGACGACGAACGCCGGCTTTTCTATGTAGCGATGACCCGCGCCCGGGAGACGCTCACCCTGTGCGAGCAGACCACCGGCCGCCATCCCTTTGCACGGAGCATGGATGGTCTGACGCTCCGCGCCCGGCCGCCGGTTCCGCCCGCATCCGCCGAACTACGCGCCCGAATCTGGCAGGCCGATCCCGGCCACGTTGTGCTGTCATGGCCGGGCCACTTTGCGGAATCGGCACCGATTCACCGTCATCTCGCCGCGCTCGACGTGGGGGACCCGCTGGCGCTTCGACCCCGCCACGACAATCGGCCCGGCTGGGAGCTGGTCGATACGCATGGGGTCGTCGTGACCCGAATGTCGTTGAAGTTCCAGCCGCCCGCGGGCACGCTCACCCGGGTGAGCGTGGCAGCCATCCTGGTGAGACACGCCCGCGAGCAGGAGCCCAACGTGCAGGTCGGACGATGGGAGTTCGTATTGCCAGAAATCGAATACCTGCCCAGTGCGCAGTGATGTGGCCACGCCCGAGGCCCCCGCGTTCCGGTCTTGAGATTTTGTAGCGGGTTTCATCGCGTAGCGGGGCGACTCATTGTGTCGATGGCAGTGAAGGTTCGGGATTGGTTGTTGCATTGAACCTGGCGGTGCGGGCCTACCACCACTCTTAGTGGCGGTTTTCAGTCCGTCTCGGGTTGCTGCCCGCGCCCCTTTGGTAGCGTGGGACGTGCTGCGTGAATCGCCGCAAGACTTTTTCGCGGCGGGGGCTGGCTGTTTTCGAACGGCACTAGAGCCGCGCTGGATAAGGGGCCTCTGCTGGGGCGACTTCTGTCGGCCACCCATGGAGCTGGAAATCTTCCGGCAGTCAGCAACCCACACCCCATTCCCTCGCCGTCGCCAGCAAGTCTCAACCCACGTCCGTCATTGCTGACGGACGAAGCCTGGCCTTGGCCTTGTTCATCATGCCGGCGATCAGGTTTCAACCCACGTCCGTCATTGCTGACGGATGAAGCCCGCAAGGCCCGTGGCGCTCGCCTGCGCCGCAAGCGTGAGTTTCAACCCACGTCCGTCATTGCTGACGGACGAAGCCCAAGGGCCAGCAGCCCTGGAATGCAGGCACCGCCGTTTCAACCCACGTCCGTCATTGCTGACGGACGAAGCGCGAGCTGATCCGACTCATCGAAGCGGTCGATCCGCGTTTCAACCCACGTCCGTCATTGCTGACGGACGAAGCGAGGTGGGCGGCGTTCTCGAGGATGTTCACCATCCGTTTCAACCCACGTCCGTCATTGCTGACGGACGAAGCCGGCAACCAGATCGCCGATGGGGAAGCGCTCATTGTTTCAACCCACGTCCGTCATTGCTGACGGACGAAGCTATTGGAACGGCTGATGGCACCGCGCAGCAAGGTCGTTTCAACCCACGTCCGTCATTGCTGACGGACGAAGCCTGCCGGCGTCACCCTGGCCCGCCTGGCTCCGGGTGTTTCAACCCACGTCCGTCATTGCTGACGGACGAAGCGCTTGCAGAACAGCGGCAACGTCTGCCTCAACACGTTTCAACCCACGTCCGTCATTGCTGACGGACGAAGCACTTTTCGCCCCGGCCTCGGCCAGCGGCTGGCCGGGTTTCAACCCACGTCCGTCATTGCTGACGGACGAAGCTGTTTCCGGTCGGCAAGCTGCCGCGCACCGCTACGGTTTCAACCCACGTCCGTCATTGCTGACGGACGAAGCACCCAGTCGATGCTGGATGCCTCCTGGAGCACCAAGTTTCAACCCACGTCCGTCATTGCTGACGGACGAAGCTTCCGCGGTGACACGTGGCCGATGCGCATCGTGGTGTTTCAACCCACGTCCGTCATTGCTGACGGACGAAGCCGGCGTCTTCCTTTCTGACCCGACGAATACGCCGGGTTTCAACCCACGTCCGTCATTGCTGACGGACGAAGCCTGGATCAGCTCGTCAATACCGAAGCGATCCTGCAGTTTCAACCCACGTCCGTCATTGCTGACGGACGAAGCGCTTCATCTGCAAATGTCTGATCCGCTGTCCAAAATGATCCGCGTTGCGCGAACCTGCAGACGAAGCTTGATAGCGGATGGGGTGGGTCATTGCCTTAAAGGGAGTTCTCAAATGAATCAACGATTTGCGTGGTGCGCGAAATGGCCGGGGGTCCGCCGGTCACTTGGGGTTCGCGCTTTTGCTTTGTGAGCAATGCGGCTCACAATACCAGCGGGCCGTTGAAATCGGTAGAGCGGAATTTGCCGTACTCCCTTACTTCGGAGCCTCGGCTCTCCGGAAGCCGATAGAGGCGGAGGTTATCTTCGGCTTCATTGATTTCTGCCAGCAGCTCGCGCTCCAGGGTTTCAAGCTGCATCAGGTTGACCTGGCATTCGAACACGGACTTCTGGACGCGTTGGCCGGTGCTTTCGCACACCTTGGCGACTCGGCGCAAGCGGCGGCGGCCAGCGCTGGTTTCGGTATTTACGTCGTAGCAGACGATCACGAGCATGATTGGCGGCGGTCAGCGGATGAGGAAGGGCAGGTATTCGGGCGTTTCTCCGCGCAGGCTGCGTGCCATCAGGCGCGCTTGTACGAGGGGGATCACGCCCAGGGGTACAGGCTGTTCGAGCAGAGGATGCGTAAGCTCCTCCTGCTTGCGTTCTTGCCACGCGACGACGACCGCTTTGCGGGCATCGCCTTCAAGCAGTACGGCGCCGCCTTCCCGTTCGATGAAATCATTGGCGCCGAGCTGACCGCGGTTGATCAGCGTCAGGGCAAGTCGGTCAGCGACAGCACGAAACTCTTCCATCAGATCCAGGGCGAGGGCGGCGCGGCCCGGGCGTAGCGCGTGCAGAAACCCGACCTGGGGATCGAGACCCGCAGCTTCGATTGCCGATCGGCAGTCATTCATCAGCATCGAGTACAGGAAGGACAGCAGGGCGTTGAGCCGGTCGCGGGGTGGTCGGCGGCTGCGCCCGTCCATCTGGAAGGCGGCGCGTGCCTCGGGCCGGACGATGAGATTGAGCCCACCGAAATACTGCCGGGCGGCTTCGCCTTCAAGGCCTCGCAGGGTGTCCATGTCCATTGCGGATGGAAGCGCCCTGAGCGTTGCGGCGAGATCGTCCGCGGCCCGGCCGAGCCGGGTTGCCTCGTCCGTGTCTTTCGCTTCGCGGGCGCCGCGGAGCAATACCTGGCGGGTGTTTCGTACCTTTCCTGCGATGCAGTTGCGGGCGATGCCCACGGCGAAGTCGGCATCGCGGCTGCGTTCATGCTGGGCCTGGCGGAGCAACACGTTGCCCGAGACGGGGCCTTCGAGCCGCGCCTTGAAGCGCCCGTTGCCGTCGAGCAGCACAAGCCCGATTCCGCTGTCGGCAAGGCGGTGCATGAGCGGCGTGGACAGCATCACATTGCCGAAACACACCACGCTGCCCACGTGGTGCAGGGGCACGCGCAAGCGGGTTTCGTGATTGACCTCGACCCGCAGGGTGTCGTTGTCGAGGTGCAGGTAGCTGTCGGCCGTTGTGACGTAAAGCGTATTGAGCAGTTGCATGGGTCAGGCGTCCGGGTCGAACAACTGGGCGTGGAGGTTGGCCGTGCTGCGTTCGTCTGTAAGTGCCTCCGGCTGGCAGAGATCGCGGAGCGAGCAGGCGTGGCAGCGTTCGTCGTTGACAGGCGCCGGGCTTCGGCCGGCAGCCAGCATGGTGCGGATCTCGCCAATCGTGGATTCGACGGCAGCGCGCAGGGCTGGGGTGATGGGCACGATGCGGCGGCGCTTGGAGCTTGCATAGAAGAGCGCGCCTTCGGGCACGGGATGGCCGCTCATCTCTTCAAGGCACAGGGCCTGGCCGGCGAGTTGCAGGTCGTCGCAGGCGGCGATGGCGGCCTTCTTGTTGCGGGAGCCGTGTTTGTATTCGACGGGATAGGGCGTGCCATCGGGCAAGAACTCCACCACATCGGCTTTGCCGATCAGGCCCAGGCGATCACTGAACACCGGGAGCGCCCGCTCAACCCTCAGACCGGCCCGCAGTTCCATGCCGGGTTGGTCGGCGCGGGCATGAACGGCCTGCCCGCGCAGGGTGAAGATGTTGTCCTCGAAGGCTTGTTCCAGATGAATCAGGGCGCACTGGCGCGGGCAGTAGGCCCAGTGCTGGAGGGCTGAAAGGGGAATGGGGTCGAGCGCTTCCGGCATGGTGGCTCCATGAGTCAACACGGGCTTGCGCACCCCTGCGCTGGGAATCTGGCGGGGGTGCGCTCCGTCGTTCAGCCGACGCGGCGAATCAGCGTGACGCCGGCGGGCATCTCGGCTTCGTCGATGGTCACGGCGTAGTCGTTGAAGCTGCGCGGAATCTCCACCTTCGGGGCCGCCTGGATGCGCTCGAACAGCTGGTGGGCCCGGGCGTTGCCAAGCTCCGAGTCGTGCTTGAACACATACAGCCCACGGGTCGCCATCTCGCCGCGGGCGGCGGAGCGGTCGTGCTCGAACATCTGCTCAAGTGCCTGCCAGAGCAGTTCGAGGTCTTCTTCGCCAAAGCCGGTCTGCTTGGCGAGAAAGGACGAGACGAAGCCGTGGGCCATGTAGAGGCCGTAAGGCACCGTGTGCTTGCGGCCCATGGTGCGGTTGTCGCCTTGCTGTTTTTCGGCTTCGGCCTCGGTGGCCACGGCCATGCGCGTAATGGAATGCTCCAGCGCGACGACCGGGGCGATGGAGCGGGCGAAAGTCAGCTGGACCGGGCCGCGCACCTGGCCGCAGTTGACCCCGAGCGACATCACGGCGCCAAAGGTGCGCACGTCGAAGAAGTTCTGGCACATCCATTTGCGGGCAAGGTCGACCGTCTCGCCACTGCCTTTGCGTTTCTTGTCCTCGCCCTTGAGCGCGTCTTCGGCGCCGATGGCGATATAGGCTTTCTCGTGGGCCTGGACGAGCACGGCCTTCTCTTTGACGTAGATGTCGTAGGGCGGGGTCTCGCCCTTCACCAGCCCCACAAAGTTGCGCACCTTGCGCTTGAGCGATACGTCGGTGACCAGCCCGTGGCCGGATTCGGCGTCGAGGCGGGGCAGGTTGCCGGCGTCCGGGTCGCCGTTGGGGTTGCCGTCCTTCACGTCGAACAGCAGCACGAAGTCGTAACGGTTGTTGAGCGTCATTGTTGTTTCTCCTCGGTGGATTCGGTCTTGTCGGATTTTGTGAAGAAGGCTTGGCGCTGGTGGTAGTAGCCGAGAGCGAAACGGCCTTGGTCGGCCAGCGCGAGATGGGCAGGAAAGTCGGTGACGGCGGAGAGCACTTCGCCGAGCAGCTTCTCGAAACGGCTTACCGATGGTTGTGGAAGCTTCTTCAGGTGAGCATTTTTCAGGCGCAGCAAAGTCGTAAATACGGCGACCGGCGTGGATGACGCGGCACCGTAATAGCGGTCGCGGATTGTTGAATTCAATTTGCCGGGGCCGCCGGCTGCGTCTTCCTGAATCTTTTCGAGCACGGCGAACAGCCGGCCGAGCCGGTAGGCCGCGTTGGTGTTGTCGAGGTCGAGCATGGGTTGGAACTCCTTTTCCTGCTTGAAACGGCGGATGGAACGGTTGAGGCAGGCCTTGATGGCGGCGGCGCGGTAGTAGCTGACTTCCCGTTCGGCGCGGCAGCGATTGACCGCAGCGTTGAGCCACAGGCTGGGGTAGGGGGCATCGGGGCCGGCCAGGATGGCGTCGACGATTCCGCCGCCGAGGTTGGGCGGAATGTTGTCGGCCTTGCTTTGCACCGCGCAGGCGGTGAGCAGGCGGAACAGCGGTGGGTAGTCCGGCTCGTGGGGGGCGTGCCGGAGCGTGAGATCGGTGAAGTGCTGGATGATGCGGGGCGCCAGTTCGGCCAGGGTCATGGTGTGAAAGAAACGCACGCTGATCCGCGCCGCGTTGGGGGCGAGGCCCAGCACGTAATAGCGGGTCTGACCTTCGGTGCCGTCGAAGCGGCCGCTGTGGATGGCGTCGAACAGCGTGGTGACGGCCCGAACGCCGGTGTCCGGGTTGTCATGGGTGCCAAAGAGATCGGCCAGCAGGGTGTCGAACTCGGAATCCGAGCCTTCCACCGGCGCAGCCCAGCACACCGCCGAGGCGTCGCCCACCTGAAAGCGGTTAGGTGAGCCCTTGGCCAGCAGGTGGTTGAGGGCGGTGGTGTAGGCGAAAGCCGCGGGCTTGCCGACAGGGGCGTTGGCACCTTGAGCCTTGCCGTAGGAGTTGAAGGCATCAAGGTTGAACGACACGATGTTGGCGCCGGAAGTCTGGGCACCCCAGACGCCCTTGATTGCCGTGTGCAGGCGTTCTGGCTCGGTGACCTCGCCGGTGATCAGGCAGCGAGTGGAGGATGGGTCGTTGGTGCCCGGTTCCTGCTGCCCCGCGGCTGTGATGACGGATGGGCGCTGGCAGACAAGCTCGACATCGCCCTGGAGCTGAAACGTGATCAGCGCGTTGCTTTCCTGGATTTCCGCAAAGGCCGGCTCCTGCGCCAGGCGGGACGGATCAATACGGTCGAGGAATGTCTGAACCGCGCGGATGCCGACGTCGGCCTGGGCCGATTCGGGAAGCGCCGCGATTCGGGCGCGAAAAGCCGCGTGCTGGTCGACCACCCGGTCGGGTTTGCCGCGGGTGTCGATGCCTGTCGCGTACTCCAGGTTGTCCCAGAGCAGGTTGGCCGCAATGCCGCTCGCTCGTTTTACGCCCTGGGGAACGAGGTAGCGCCTGCCAACCTTCTTCTTGCCCTCAAGGCTCCGTGTGTCGCGCAGGTTCACCAACTCGCCCTCGGTCGTGATCTCGAGGACAAACGGAATCTCCTTCTCCTCCAGCCCGTAGGCGGGAAGACGATCGGCCGGATTGGGGGCCGCACATTTGCGCTGGTAGTAGTCGTACAGGGCCTGCAGGATCATGACCGTGCCCCCTCGCCGGAGAAGGGCGGAACGTCGATCACGCCATTGGTCATGTGGGCCCGGAAGAAGCGGGGTTGCGGGTCGGCCGGGTTGGCGAAATCCAGGTCATGGAGCATCCAGCCCAGGTCGCGGCTCTCGGCCAGCGAGGTGGACTCATTGGCGGGGTCGGTGACGAGCCGGAAGTCGGCGGCGAACTCCCGGCAGCCCAGGTAGGGTTGATTGACGCACTGCCCCCTGGCGGCTCGTCGGGCGAACATCTCGGTGTATTTGACGAGCGGGTCGCGGGCCTTGGGGCTGAGGGCAAGCTCGGCGTGCAGGCGGTAGGCCACGTCGCGCAGGAAAAGGCCGGCGCGCTGCTGGCGTTCGTCCTCGATGAACAACGCGAGCTTGCCGCTGCCGGCGTTCATGGCCTGCTGCACGTTGCGGGTGGAGACGACGGCGCCCACCTCGTTACGCCGCAGGTTGATCCAGCGGACAGGCTTGAGCACCTCGATCCGCGTGACCGTCCAGCGGATCTCGGGCTTCCACAAGATGGCCTCGAACACCGAGCGCGCGGCCGAGGGCGTGATGACGTCGTACGAGACCCGCTCGACCTTCATCTCCGGTCGGGTGAAGCAGGCGAAGGGGCCGCTGACTTCCAGACAGAATGTGTTCATCGTTGGCTCGCTTGGACTCCAGTTGATTGGGTTGTCGGGGCCGGACTCAGCACACGAGTCCGCTGGCGGGTAGAGGTTGATCGTCGATGCGCAGGCCCAGCTGTGCGTCGTAGAGCACATCGCTGGCTTGCACATAAAGACCGGGTACGGCCGGAACGAGCGCGAGGTCGCCCTGGGCGAGCAGGCGCTCGGCGTCTTTCTGGCGCAGGCTGACGGTGTAGCGTTGAAGTGCGCGCAGCAGCCAGCGTTCGGGGCCGTCCTTGGCGAGCTTGCCGAGGAGCATGTCCACCGTGGTGTCCTGCCCATCTGCGCCGCGGTAATGGACGACAACCGGGCTCTGGTCGTCGTTGATGAGGCGGAACGCGTCGGCTGCGCTGCGGAAGGCGACGGCAAGCGGATCGTCGCGGCTGGGCTCGGGTTTCAACAGGTCGCCGATGCGGCTGCGGTCGAGATCGGTGCTGGCGTAGTACTGGCGGAAATAGGGCTCGAACAGCACGCGGTCGAGCGGATCGCCGGTGTGGTTGTGGAGCACGCTGCGGCAGGCGTCGGCGGCCTTGCGCAGGCTGCCGGCCGGAATGGCGTCGGGTGGCACGAAGACGACGACCTTTCCAGGGTGCGGCAACTGCCCCTCCCGGTTGCAGCGTCCGGCAGCCTGGGCGATGGCGTCGAGCCCGGCGAGGGCGCGATAGACCACCGGAAAGTCCAGATCGACCCCGGCTTCGACAAGCTGCGTGCTGACTACCCGCAGGGGGGCGTTGCTTCGGCCTGTCTTGCGGGCAGCCAACTGGTGCTTGATGCCGTCGATGACGTCCTTGCGATGGGCGCCACACATCAGCGCCGAGAGATGCAGGGTGCCGGTGGGCATGCGGCGGAACAGCTCGCGGGCGCTCTTGCGCGTGTTGACGATGGCAAGCGCGCAATCATGGGACGCCAGTTCGTCGGCGAGCTGAGGCCATTCGGTGGGCGTGGTGAAGTCGGCGGGTAGTTGAACGTCTACCCGCTTGAGCGCGGCGTAGAGGGCGTCCGGGGCGTCCATCAGCTCGGTGGCGTCATCGAGTCCGCGCAGGTTCATCGCGGGGTCGAAGTAGCGCGTGGTGGAGAGCGCCGGCTGGGTGGCCGTGCAAAGTACGACGGTGACGCCGTAGTGCTGGACGAGCAGGCGCAGCACATCGAGGATCGGCTGGAGGAATTCGGCCGGCAGCTGCTGGGCCTCGTCCAGGATCAGCACGCTGTGGGTGAGGTTGTGCAGCTTGCGGCAGCGGGAGGTGCGGGCTGCAAACAGGGATTCAAAGAGCTGGACGTTGGTGGTGACGACGAGCGGGGCGTCCCAGTTCTCGCAGGCGAGGCGAGAGGCGCTGGTTTCGGCGGCGGGATCGCTTTCGGCCTGGCTGTGGTGCTCGACGACGCATTCGCGGCCAATCGAGGCGAACACATTGCGGAAGACGTCGGCGGTCTGCTCGATGATGCTGGTGTAGGGGATGGCGTAGACGACGCGACGCTTGCCGTGGGCCTGAGCGTGATCGAGGGCAAAGCCGAGGCTGGCAAGGGTTTTGCCGCCGCCGGTGGGGACGGTGAGGGTGAACAGGCCCGGCGGCAATCCGGCCTTGCTGCGGCACTGGCGCAGGATATCCGCCCGAATGCGACGCACCGGTGTGTCTGCTGCAAAGCAGGCCATATGGGCGTTGTAGGCGTCGCGCATCTCGGATAACTGCGGAAACTCACCGCGCGCCTCGGCCTTGTCGCTGCGCATGAAGGCTTCGGTATCGAGGAAATCCGCATCGACCAGGGCGGAGAACAGCATCCGCACCCATAGTGCGAAAGCCCCGGGGGTGGCGATTCCGCCAGGGACGGCGGTTTGCAGTGCGAGATCGGGTGTTGCGTGGGAGAGGATGGCTTGGGGCGCGGCCGTGCGCGCCTCGTCGTACTCGCGGCGCGCCTTCGGGTCGATCAGCCGGCTCTTGAGCCCGCCATGCCAGTCGGCCAGCCCCGCGTGGTGGCCGGCGATGAGGTAGGCCAGCACGGTGGCGGCCAGTTGTCCCCGTGGGCCGTGCCGTGCTTTGAGCGTTTCGAGGGCGTGCAGTGCGCCGGCTGCGGAATGGGTCTTTTCGGGGCCTGCGACCCGCCCCTCGATGTGAGCATCGGCGCAGCTGCGGATATGGCGCTGGAAGCCTTCCCGGTACTTGCCCAGGTCATGCCACAGGCCGGCAACGGATGCCCAGTCGGCGCTGCCGAAGGGGGCCGCATTGCGTGCAGCGAGCGCGGCCACGCAGCGCAGGTGCTCGCCCAGTTCGTGCTGGCGGGGGTTGCCGTCGGTGCGCTCTGCGGTGTGAGCCAGGAAGATGTCGGAGGGGAAACTCATCGCGATAGCCTCTTGAAGTCCGTGCTGCAGATTTTCCGTACCCCCATGCTCATAACGTGATCATCCGGCATTCAATGCGGCAGCTTCTTTGTGGGCCTGGCTGACCGCGTTGCGTAGATCGGGGGGTTCGAGGACTTCCACATGGGCACCATGACGAAGGATGTCCATCAGCAGTTCGGGCTCCTGGCTGTAGGGCACACGCAGTTCGAAGCTGCCGTCGTCAAGGTGCCGGCCTTGCTGGTCGGGGTGCCATTTTTCATGGGCTACCCACCGGCTCCGTTCGGCGGAGAAGCGCAGCCGCGCCCAGCGCACCTCGGCGCCGGCAAAGATGCCGTAGCCGCTGCCCAGGACGTGATCCAGGGTGGCGTCGTCGATGTCGCGGGTGGGGGTGTCGAGAATCTCGGTGCGGTGGATCGCGTCCACGGCAAAACTGCGCAGTTCGTTGCGCAGATGGCACCAGGCGTCGAGGTACCAGTTGTCCCGATAGTGGATCAGGCGCTGGGGCGATACCTCCCGGCGTACGGTCTCGTTCTTGCCGCGGGCGTGGTACTCGATGAGAAGCCGGCGACGGCGCAGGGTGGCGGAGCCGACGGCCTGAAAGTGGTCCAGCTGGAAGCTGCGGGCGCCAACGGTCTGGATGCGGATGCGGCGGGCTACTTCGACGGCCGAATCGTCGGCGGTTCCGAGTGCCCGTCCTAGCCGGTTGAGCAGTGGTTCGATGTGCGGGCCAAGCAGGCCACTGCTGTCCAGATTGACGAGCAGGTGCTGCATGGTGAGCAGGGCATGGATTTCTTCGGCGCTGAACCACAGGCCGGGTAGTTCGAACTGGCGGCCGAGTTCGTGATTGTCGGATTCCAGCCGATAGCCGTCCTGGTCCCGATCGAACACCCAAGGTACGCCATAGGTGTCGCGTAGATCGCGCAGGTAGCGGGTGAGAGTGGGGCGCGAGACCTCCAGCTCGTTCAACAGGTCGAGCGTGGAAATTGCACGACGGTGGCTGAGAAGGCGAAGGAGCTTCTGGTGTTGGTGGTTCGGAATCACGCGAGGAGCCTTGGTGGCATCGAGGGCGCTGACGATGGTGGCGCCGGGGTTATTGATTGCCCGTTAGTCATGAGTCTTGGGTCGTGGCCTCCCTCTCTCGCCGCTGTCGTGTTGCTAACGCACTCCCAGCTTGCTGCCCATACCGAGGGATATCCCCTGCACGCTGGCCAATCTGGCCGATCCGGTGTCGGGCGTGGGGTGTTGATTTCTGCTTCGTGCCATCAAGGCTCTTTCTTTTTCAGTTTCTTTTTGGCCGATTCGATCTGCTGGATGCTGGAGTCTGGTTTGGGCAGGTTCTCGGGCATCGTCCCGCCGAGTTCGGCAATCGTCTGGCGAACCTTGCGGCCCACTTCAAAATGCGTCTTGTTGGCCTGTGTCTTGCCTTGCACCTGATCGCGACGCAGCTTCTCTTCGGCTTGCGTGGCCCGGAACAGGTTGGCCGCCAGCTCGGTGCTGCCCATGTGGTCCAGAATCTTTTGACTCTTTTTCAGCCCCTTGCGGGCGTGGATTTCCTTGTTGCCCAGGCCACCGTAGAGCCCCTTGTAGCCGTGATCCTGGAAGATTGCGTAGTCGAGCGGCGTTTCGACGCCCGCGCTCTTGGCCGCAGCCGCGAGATGCTTGTTGTGGGTGGCAAGCTCGTTGCGGATGGCCAGGCGCTTCTCGTCCTCGCTCAACTGAGCAAACTTGGCGTCGTCGGCCAGTTCTTGCCGGCGGGTCTGCATCGCAAAGTAGGTCTGACCATTGGCGATGACCGGCTTGCTCGGGTCGCCGTTCTGGACGATCAGGTAGCAGGCGTAGCGCGAGAGCCGCACATCGGGCAGCTCGCGCCGGGCCCCGGAGCCGATCTCGACCATTTCGAGGATGTCCTCGAAATGGTCTTCCACCGGGTGACCGCTGTTGCGACAGGCCTCGCGGGCGCGCTCCACTACGGGTAGAAAGTGGCGGTACTCCGAGTAGTCCAGCACCTTGCCCAGCGGGCGGGCCAGCCAGAACTCGTTGCCTTCGTCGTCAACGTGGCGAATGCCTTCAAAGGTGGCGTGGTGCTGATGGGCAACCGACTTGTCAGGCATCTAGCGTCTCCTCAAATTCAAAAAAACTGCCCCAGCAGGCGTGGTGGCAGGAGCTGCGGTTTCGCGCAGGCGGGTTGCTCGATGACCGCCTTCGCAGACGACTGTTTGATTGGCGCTAGGCTGAACAGCCGCTCGAATCTTAGCCCTCCCTCCTTTTCTTGCCCATATGCCATAAGTCATAGCCCCGCCTCCCCCCATTCTTGACCCACAACAGGGCACCCGACTTTCCCCGCCGCTATAGTCATCGCCGCATCCCTTCCCTGCGGTAGCATCACCCGCGCAGCCGGGCGTGGGCTCGGGGATTCGAGGAGAGATCAGATGGCAGTTCTGGCAGGCAGGCGGGCGTTGGTCACGGGTTCCACTTCGGGGATTGGTCTTGCGGTGGCGCGGGCGCTGGCCCAGGCGGGGGCGAAGGTGATGCTCAACGGCTCGCGGGTGGCGGCGGATGCGGAGTCGGTCCGCGCGGCGCTTGCCGCCGAGACGGGCGTGGAGATCGCTTACACGCCGGCCAATCTGGCCGACCCGGCTTCGGCGCGGGGGCTGGTGGAGGCGACGATCGCGGCCTTTGGCGGGGTGGACATCCTCATCAATAACGCGGGCATCCAGCATGTGGCGGCGGTGGATGCGTTCCCCGACGACACCTGGGATCAGCTGCTGGCGATCAACCTGTCGTCGGTGTTTCACACCACCAAGGCGGCGCTGCCGGGGATGAAGGCGCAGGGCTGGGGGCGGATCGTCAATATCGCGTCGGCCCACGGGCTGGTGGCCTCGCCGTTCAAGGCGCCCTACACGGCCAGCAAGCACGCGGTGGTGGGTTTCAGCAAGGCGGTGGCGCTGGAGGTGGCGGAGCAGGGCATCACCTGCAACGCGCTGTGCCCGGGCTATGTGCGCACGCCGCTGGTCGAGAAGCAGGTGGTGGATCAGGCCAAGGTGCACAACCTGCCGGAGGAGCGGGTGATCCGCGAGGTGATCCTCGCCGCCCAGCCCACCAAACAGTTTGTCGAGGCCGACGAAGTGGCGGCGTATGCGGTGTTTTTGTGCTCGGATGCGGCCAAGTCGGTCACCGGGTCGGCGCCGCTGATCGATGGCGGGTGGACGGCGCGCTAGGTGGTTTTGTAGGTCGGACTTCAGTCCGACACCCCTCCGCCCACCGCAGGCCGGATAGCCGCCTGTCGTTTCCCGTGCTCCCGTGTGGGGATGTCGGACTGAAGTCCGACCTACAGGGATGTCGCGGTGTGTTTTTGCCGGGTACAAACCCGGCCTGTGGAAGGTGGAGTGGGCATGGAAGAGTTCATCGGCGGTCTGTGGCACAAGTTCATCACCCGGGCGGCGACGCGCAGCTACCCGGATGCCGCGGTGCGGCTGGATGACATCGAGCGCACGGCCGGCATCCTCTTCCGGGCGCTGGGGGGCGATGCGGGCCTGCGCGTGGCGCCGGCGGCCGAGATCGAGCACGGCGCCCGGCGCAACTGGCTGCAGCGCATCGCCCACGTGGGCGAGAAGGCCGCCCACGCCGCCCGGGACGCCGAAACCCTGCGCCTGCCGGCGAGCATCGAGTTCTTTCCCGAGCGCAGCCTCAACCGCGATCTTTACCTGTGGCTGATCGCCCAGGGCGCGGCGCTGCCCGATGGCGGGCTGGACGCCGACGGCTGGATCGCCGCCAACCAGGCCGCCAGCCGCGCCACGCTGGATGCCTTCCCCGGCTTTGCGGCGCGCTACCGCCGGCTGGTGGATGCCGTGATCGCCGAACGGCCCGATCCGGCCAAACTGCCGGCCGACGAAGCCGCCGCCGAGCGGGCAATCCGCCAGGCGCTGCTGGAGCCGGGCAGCGTGGCCAGCCTGCCCGCCGCCAAGCGCCCGCCTACGCCGGTGGCCCTGTGGCTCTACCCGGCGCCGGTGGCCATCGACCGCTGCGAGCAATCCAACCCGCCCACCCCGGCCGACCAGCGCGAAGGCGGGGCCAAGTCCGCCGATGCCACCGACCGCCGCCGTCAGGCCCAGCGCGAGGACATGCCCGACGGCAAGAACGGCCTGATCCTGCCCTTCCGGGCCGAGAGCCTGCTATCGTTCGCCGAGTTCGTGAAGGTGAACCGCGGCCACGACGACGACGCCGACGACAACCCGGCCCGCGCCGCCGCCGAGATGGACAAGATATCGGTGGCCCAGGACGGCACCGACACCGCCTCCAAGGTGCGCTTCGACCTGGACCTGCCCTCCGCGGCGCAGGACGACGTGCCGCTCAAATCCGGCATCCTGCTGCCCGAGTGGGACTGGAAGAAGCAGCAGCTCAAGCGCGACGTATGCAGCCTGACGGTGCTCGACCCCCGCGACGCCCAGCCCTGCGCGCTGCCCTCGCACCTGCTGCGCCCGGCGCGGCGCCTGCGCCACCAGTTCGAGGCCCTCACCCCCGCCCGCCGCTGGCTGAAGAACCAGCCCGAAGGCCCCGAGCTCGACATCGACGCCGTGGTGCGCGCCTTCGCCGACCGGAAAACCGGCCACGTCACCGGCGACACCGGCGGCTATCTGTCGTGCGAGCGCCGCGAGCGTGACCTGTGCTGTCTGGTGCTGGCCGATCTGTCCCTTTCCACCGACACCTGGGTGAGCGACGAGCAGCGGGTGATCGACGTGATCCGCGACAGCCTGTGGCTGTTCTCCGAGGCGCTGGGCGCCACCGGCGATCCGTTCGGGCTGTACGGCTTCTCGTCCCGCAAGCGCGACAACATCCGCTTTCACCGCATCAAGGATTTCGACGAACCCGCCGACGACCGCATCCGCGGCCGCATCGGCGCCCTCAAGCCGGGCTTCTACACCCGCATCGGCGCGGCGATCCGCTACGCCACTCAGATCCTCTCCAAGCGCCCCGAAGCCCTGCGTCTGCTGCTGATCCTCTCCGATGGCAAGCCCAACGACGTGGATCACTACGAAGGCCGCTACGGTATCGAAGACACCCGGATGAGCCTCAACGCCGCCCGCCAGGAAGGCGTCCGCCCCTTCTGCGTGACCATCGACAAGGAAGGCCAGGGCTACCTGCCGCACCTCTTCGGCCCGGCGGGCTACACGATCCTGCGCAACCCGGCCGAACTCCCCGCCCGCCTGCCGCTGCTCTACGCCCAGCTCACCGGCGGCTGATTCTTGCGCACCTGTAGGACCTGTAGATACTGTTATCCCAGTCAAGCCCCGTGGAGCGCCGGCTGGAATGTCTGGCC